>JBIODP010000066.1:0-10213 GCA_044445195.1 Burkholderiales bacterium
ATAGCACACAGGAAATGCTGGGCCAATTGATGTTTTCCGACGCGTATCAGCCGGACGTATTTCATGCGGCGTTGGCAAACGACAAAATGGTCTTCGTCGAAAATGCGCGCGACCCGGTTTTTGCCAGCAAATTGCCACGCTGGTGGAAGAATTCACTACACGAGGCACGCAGTTTCACGGTCTTGCCGTTGACGATAAATCGCAATGCGATGGGATTTATCTACGGCGACTGGGATATCTCACTGCCGCAATCGAAAATCGACATATCGGAAGCAGTGCCTCTCAACGAGTTGCGCATCCTGCTGGCGACAGTAGTCGATCAGAGACGCCATCTGGCGTGACGCCAATCGGCTCCCGATCAACCTTGCCAGCTGCGCTGCAATCCGGTGTCCGCATGTATCCATCCGCCTTGCCGCGTCTGGCGGTAGTAAAATCCGACGCCGCCCTGGCGAAAACTGCCGATCAGGCTGCCCAATACGCCTGAATCGAGGTTGGCGATGCGGATGTCGGCTGCACGCCCTTCCATATGCAACGATTTTCTCGCCGCCGGCACGCCATGTTCAATCAAGTGCCGGTTGGTTTCCGGCGTGCGGTACCCGGACAGTATTTCCAGCGGCGCCGCCATCCCGTAGCGGGCAATAAAAGCTTGCGTTGCCCAAAGCAACTCAAGCAGCTTCGGGTCGATCGCAACCGTTACGTCGCTTTGCACGTCGCGCAACAGGTGGCAAAGTTGCTGGTAGGCCGGATCCTGGATTTCCCCGTCTTTCCAATATAGCAGTTCCGCTTTCTCGCCGGTGGCCGAGCGGAATGCGGAAATGGTCCGAGGTTTGACCCAGAAGTCGATATCCAGAGTCGCAGCATCGAAAATATCGGGTGGCGGAGAAGCGGCGCTTTCTCTTTCTGCAACTGCTGGTCTGCCGGCCGCCTTCGTGGCCGCTTTCACGTCGGTACCGGCGGTATTGGCGGTACTCTTTAACGCCGAAGAACCGGCGCAACCGGTCAGCAGCCAACCGGCCCCTAACGCCAACGACTGTTGCAGAAAAATGCGGCGCGCAGACATGATGTCAGGGTTACGGCTGGCGGCAGAAGCAGTGCGCAACCGCCGTAAAAGGCTTGTGATTATTGGCGATGTCGGCTAACCAGCCCAGATCGTTTGCGACACTGCGCGCAGCCATCGGCAGGATGCCGGCTTGCTGTAATTTCAGGTCGAATTGTCCGGTCAGCGCTTGCACCGCATCGATATCGAAAAGCCTGATGAGGCGGTCGATGCCGCTTGGCTCGAGTTCGATATAGGTTACCCGGTAGTCCTTGCCCATATTGGCGCGCCTGGCCGCCGACTTGATCGCGTCGCTGTAGCTGCCCAGCGTATCGATCAAGCCGCGTTCCTTGGCTTGCTGGCCGGTCCATACCCGGCCTTGGGCGACTGCGTCGATTTTTTCAGGGGTAGTCTTGCGCGCTATCGCGGCCTTGGCGGTAAAGTCGGCATAGATGTGATCGATACTTGCCTGAATCACGTCGCGAAAACGCGGGTCCAAAGGCCTGAGCGGGTCGTAAGCATCGCGCAGCCAGGTGGTGGTGACGCCGGCCGAGTGCACGCCGATTTTATCCATCGCCTTCTCGGCTGTCGGTAGCAGGGCAAATACGCCGATAGAGCCGGTAATCGTGGCCGGATCTGCAATGACTTCGTCGGCGGCCATCGAAATCCAGTATCCGCCCGACGCGGCGACGTCGCCCATCGACACCACCACAGGCTTGCCGGCATTGCGGGTCAATTCCAGTTCGCGCCTGATCAGTTCAGCGCCGAATGCGCTGCCGCCCGGCGAATCGATACGCAATACGATAGCCTTCACATGCTCATCTTCGCGCGCCGCGCGGATCAGGTTCGCGGTCGACAGGCCGCCTATCGAACCGGGCGGCGCGGTATCGTCGCTGATATCGCCGGATGCGATCACTACGCCAATGGCATCGCGGCTTAAATGCGGTATTTGTTTGGCGAGATACTCGTCAAACGATATTTGGCGAAAACTTTTGGTTTGTTCGTCTTTGGCGCCGCGCGCGATCATCATCTGGCGCAGTTCGTCGCGCGTTTTCAGGCCGTCGACCAGTTTGTCCGAGAGTGCCAGTTGGGCCAGGTCGCCATGCGCGGCAGCCAGCAATTGCGGCAGGTTGTCGATGCTGCGCATCAGGCTTCCGGCATCCAGCTTGCGCGCCTTTTCAACCGTATCGGTGTAGTTGTTCCACATGCCGTTATACAAGTAACTTTCGGCCTCGACGGCGGCGGGAGAGGGGGCATTGGCAATAAACGGTTCGGCGAAGCTCTTGTAGGTTCCCACCCGCATCAGGTTGACGGTAATGCCCAATTTATCCAGCGCGTCGCGGTAGTAGTTGCGGTAGCCGCCAAACCCTTCCAGCTCTACCATCCCCATCGGATGCAGCAGCACTTCATTGGCGTGAACTGCCAAAAAATATTGACGCTGGTCGTAATGGGAACCCCAGGCAATCACCGGCTTGCCGCTTGCTTTGAAGCGCTCCAGCGCGTCTGCCACTTCACGCAACATCGGCATGCCGGCGCCCTTGAAGTCATCCAGCAGCAGGACCGCGCTCCCGATCTTCGGGTCCTTTGCTGCCGCGTCCAATACCTGCAATATGTCGCGCAACTGGACGCTTTCCCTGGCGCTGGCCCGCACTTGGGACAGCACCGTCTGGCGCATGCCGCCTTCAAATTGCTCTACCAGGCTGCCTTTCAGATCGAGCAGCAATGCAGTTTTACTGCCCAGCGGCTTTAAACCGCTGCCGGCAAACAGCACGACCAGAAATACAATGAACAACAAGAACAGCAGGTTGAGCACGATGCGGCGGCTTGCATCGAGCAGACGCCAAAAAATACCGAACCAGCGACGCGGCGAAACAGATTGGAACTGAGACATTGATGCTCCGTGGCTGAATAGTTACAAAAATAAATCAATCTATAGCAAGCTTACCCCAATTTCCTTTTAAAGAAATTAATCCGCCGCGGCCAGCGTTCCCCTGCTGACGCTTTCGCCGTCGTTCGCGTGCAAGGTCCAAAACGACAGCGACGAGAAGCAGGTGAGCGCGCCCAGCGTCAGGAAGGCGCGGTGCAGCGCGCCGGTGACGGCGGCATGATCGGTTTGAGGCAGTGCGCCCAGATACCAGCCGGCAATCAGGGAGCCGCAAGCCAGCCCGAAACTCATCGACATTTGCTGCAGCGAGCTGGCGATGGTGCTGGCCATGCTGGAGTCGGCGGTTTCAATGTCGGCATAGGCCATCGAATTCATACTGGAAAACTGCAGCGAGTTGAAAAACCCCATGGTCAGGCTCAGCAGCACGATCATCGCTATCGGCGTGCTGGATGCAACCAGCGAGAACAAGCTGATGGTGATGCCGATCATCACCGTATTGACGATCAGTATCTGCCGGTATCCAAAGCGCGCCAATAGCCGCGCGGACAGGAATTTCATCCCCATGGCGGCCGCTGCGGAAGGCATCATCATCAGGCCGGACTGCCAGGCCGGCATGCCCAGGCCGAGCTGGTACAACAGGGGTAACAGGAAAGGCAGGCCGCCGATGCCGAGCCGGGTCACAAAACCGCCGACGACCGACACGCGGAAGGTGCGAACCCGAAACAAGGCCAGGCGCAGCAGCGGATAACGGGTTTGGCCGGCATGCCAGCCGTATCCCGCCAGCAGGCTGATCGCCAGCAGCAACAGGATCAGGGCCGATGTGGCGTCCAGTTGGTGTTCGCCGAATATTTCCAGCAGCCACGAAATAAGCGCGGTGCCGCTGCCGAACAGGATCAGGCCGATGACATCCAGCGGATGCGACGCAGCGCCGTGATAATCCGGCATGTGGCGCTGAATCAGCAGCAGGGCTGCCAGGCCGACCGGCACATTGATAAAGAAAATTTCCCGCCACGACAGCCAGTGCACGATTATGCCGCCCACGGTCGGGCCGAGCAGCGGGCCAATCAACGCCGGAATGATGACGAAGTTCATTGCCATCAGCAACTCCGATTTGGCAAAGGTCCGAATGATGGCCAATCTGCCGACCGGCATCATCATGGCGGCGCCCATGCCTTGCAGTATGCGCGCCGCGACCAGCATCGGCGCATTGACCGACAGGCCGCACAATATGGAAGAAAATGTAAAAATAGCCACCGCAACGGCAAAGACACGCCGTGTGCCGAAGCGGTCGGCGATCCAGCCGCTGACCGGAATGCAGACTGCGAGGCTCAGGATATAGCTGGTAACGACGGCTTTCAAGCTCAACGGCGTCACATGCAGACTTGCCGCCATGGTCGGCACGGCAGTGTTGACTATCGTCGAGTCCAGTTGCTCCATGAACAGGGTGGTGGCGACAACCCAGGGAAGATAGCGCTTGACGGTGGAGCTGTTTATCGGTTGATGCATGGTTAAGAGTGCAGTGAACCGACATATTGTAGGCTATTCGCCGCAAGCAGGTGTGGAGCAAGGTGCCGCCGCCGCTTGCAGCGCAGTCAAATTATCTTTCAAATCACCTTTCGTGCCGCTCCCCTCTGGACGGGCCGCCTTGACGCGGCGCAGCGTGCGGTTGCATCGCGTGTTGCTGCTGCGCAGTCCGGGCCGGGACGACATTCGGCGCATTGAATGCGCCCGGTTCGGGCGTTGCTGCAACTCTGGGCAAGCCGTGATTGACGGATACGCGTTGTACCGGGTTAATCCGCGCTGCTTGTTCATGCTGGTTTTGCTGCGACGTCAAGCCGGGGTGCGGCATGTTGGCGATACTTTCGTCGCCCCTGGTCGGGCGCGACAGGATACCGCCCTTGCCGCCGTTGTAGCTTGAACGATTGATCGTCGTATTGTGGATGCCGGCATTGTAGACGTGCCCAATGCGGGCGCTGCCCACGTTATTGACGCTGCGATTGTAATTGAACGCGCCATTGTTCCAGTGGCCGCCCTGATAGCCGGAGCCGCTATAGCCGAAGCCGTAATTGATGCCGCCGTAATAACCGACGTGGGAACCCCAATATCCGCCACGCCATACATAGCCGCCATCGCTCCAACCCCAGTAGCCAGGCGTCCACAGAGCGCCGACAAACGGCGCGAGCACCCAGGTTCCCGGCACCCAGTAGTAGTCGTTGTCATTGGCGTCCCATGCCCAATACCCAGGCGTCCACATATATCCATCGCCGGGGATCGGCGGTTGCTCATAAATCGGCAGGGCCGGCGGCGCGATGCCGATGGAGAGAGAAATTTCTGCATGGGAAATCGCCGGAGCGACAAGAGCGGCAACAGCCAGCGTCAAGCTATAAAGAACTGTTTTCATGAAACATCCTTTCACGTCGCGCCAGGCGACAACATCGTTTAAATGATGTCATTCTAATGGTTGCCCTGCTGTCGCTCTGTGCGTTAGCGCACTAAGCCACGGCAATCACAGGCGGATCGTTGCACGGCTTGTTACATTGATATTGCCTTTCAGGCATTGTCGATTATATTTAAAGTCTGATCTTTCATGTTAAAGGTAAGGCTATGCATGCAATCCATCTAAAAGATTTCCATCTGTCCAAAGATTGGTTCCCTTTTTCAAAGAGTGAGATTGTTTACGGATGTATCGCAGCTTTAGTGTTTATTCTGTCATTTGCGATCATTCTTCAAAAACTCTTGTAGGGGTAGTATGCCGTTCCTATCCGTCTATCGCTGACTGAATCGGGGCGTGGACGTTTTTATTTTGCATGCAGCAGATCAACCGCATGCAGCATGCGTTTGATGAATTCTTCGGGCGTACGCGCAATAATTTCATCCGGCACATTGAATTTCTTCGTCAGGCGGTTAAGGTCTTCAAATCCGTAAGAGACGATGAGCGGGTGCATGCCGGATCCGAGCGCCGCCAGGTAATCCTTGTATTCGTCCCCGCAAATATAGGCACGGGCCGGGTTGATGTCGAATTGAGCCCGGGTTGCCCGAAAGCAAGCAGTCTTTTCCTGGCTCCGTGGAATATGCGCAAAAAAATCCAGCGCGTCGATATCGATGTCATGCCGCCGGAATAGCTGCCGTAGCGTTTCCACCGGTTCATTGGTGATGTTTCGCGTCACCATGCCAACCACAATGCCAGGCGCATCGATCAGGGTTTGCATCATGGCGGCGATTCCCGGATATAGTTGCGCTTCTTCCCGGTATATCCCAGTCAGCGTTGAAATAAGCTGCTTGCGTTTTTGCTTGCCGAGCTGCTTTTTAAGATTGGAGGGAAATTCTCGCAGTCCGCCCAGATATTTGAACAGGTGACGCCGGCTTTGAAATCGTTCCTGATCCCCCAGCGACATGCCGTGCAGAGAAAAAGCTTTGTCGATCGCATTATAGGCATTGATGGTGGTGCCGTCGGCATCCAGAATAATGAGCCGTTTGTCGCTGCTGAACATGGTCGAACTCCAGGTCAAATTTAGAATACTTCGTCGCGCGGGTCGCGCGCCATCAAACGTTTGGCCATCTCGACCGCCGACACGCCATCAAATAGCACGGCAGCGACCGCGTTGACGATCGGCATGTCGACTCCGAGGCTGGCGGCCAGTGTGCGCACCGCTTGCGCGCAGCGCGCTCCTTCAGCTACGTGCCCGAGTTCCGCCACAATGGCATCCAGTTTTTTCCCCTGCGCAAGGCCCAATCCGACTTGGCGGTTGCGCGACAGATCGCCGGTGCAGGTCAGAATCAAGTCTCCGATGCCGGCCAGGCCCATGAATGTTTCGGTGCGCCCGCCAAGCGCAACGCCCAAGCGCGTAATTTCCGCCAGGCCCCGTGTGATCAGCGCGGCCCGGGCGTTGAGCCCTAAACCCATGCCGTCAGTGATGCCGGTTGCGATGGCCAGGATATTTTTGACGGCTCCGCCGACTTCGACTCCGACCACGTCGTCGCTGGAATAGATGCGGATGGTGCGGCAGTGCAATGCACTGACGACCCGCTCGCACAATGCCGGAGAGAGAGACGCGACGGTCAAGGCGCATGGCATGCCGCGCGCGACTTCCTGCGCAAAAGACGGTCCCGACAAGGCGCCGATGGCGAGGTCGTCGCCCAGCACTTGCCTGACTACCTGATGCGGCAGCAGCCCGGTCTCTTCTTCGAAGCCTTTGCATAACCATATCAGGTTAGGCAGCGTCTGGCGCTGCATGCGCTCTAGCATGGGGCGCAAACCGGCCACCGAAGTAGCCACGATCAGAAGCCCTTCGCCATTTGTCGCACTGGGCGCTACGTGGTCCAGTGCGATACCCAAATCGGAGCTGACCGCTAAATCGGAAGGGAGCGGGAAGCCGGGCAAATAAGCGGTATTTTCGCGCAGCGCAGCGATGTCGGACATCGTCTGCCGGTTGCGCCCCCATAACAGCACCCGGTTGCGTTCGGTGAGCGACAAGGCCAGGGCGGTACCCCAGGCGCCTGCGCCCATGAGGGTGATGTTCATGCCTTGCATCGATAGAGAGGATGATGGTGAGGGTTGGGCAGGATTCAACCGCCTCCCCATACGTCGGCGCCCTTCACATAGCCGTTTTGACCATCGCGATGTCTGACCTTGAGCCAACCCAGAGCGGCCGCTTGGCCCGACTGGCTTATTGGCTGAGCAAACGGCTTAGTCGACGGCGGGGTCGGAACGGTCGATGGTTCGGCTAACGGTTCCGCCAACTCAAGCAGCACGCCTTTGTCTGCCGAAAATGTCAGCGCGCTTGCATCGTCCGCGCGTGCATGCACTTTGGCATTCGGCGCCTTGACGATCAGCATGCGTTTTGGCACAAGCGATTTCGATTCCAGCCAAAACAGATCGCCGGCGCTGTCTCTTACTTTGGTCCAGTCGCCATAGGTCAACACTGTTTCCACCGGCATGCCTCGCGGTGCGACAAAAACCTTGCGGCCCTTGACGCTCGGCGCATCGTAAGCTACCGCCGGGTCGGCGCCTACCGATTTGAATTCGATCGGTTGAGCCGCGTCTGCGGCGAATGCCGGCAATAGTGCGGCCAACATGAGCATGCGAAAAAATTTCATGGCGCCACCTTCACGGTAAACTTATTCCGGGCGCAGTTGCGGCTGTGCCCGGAGCGACAATCGTCATGCAATCAATTGATCGTTGCAGCGGATCCGTCCGGCATCACCAGGCCGGAAGCGTCATATGCCTGTTCTTGCTGTGCTGCCGTCACTGCAGCGGGCCTGTTTTGATGATAATAGGTTTCAAAATTAATCTCGGCCAGGTGTACCGGCGGAAATCCAGCGCGGGTGATGGCATCCGCGATATTGGCGCGCAGGTAGGGATACAGAATACTCGGGCAGCCAATGCCGAGCAACTTGTCGAGATGGCCTTCCGGAATATGGCGGATTTCAAAAATACCGGCTTGCTTGCCTTCGATCAGGAAGGCAACTTTATCATTGATGTAGGCAGTGAGGGTAACGGTAACGAGCGCTTCAAAAAAACCTTCGGCAAGGGCTGTTGCGCCGACGTCTATCGAAACTTCAAGTTTGGGCTGCTCTTGTTCCAGGAAGATTGCCGGGGAGTTCGGCTGCTCAAGCGATAGATCTTTCAGATAAATGCGCTGGATTTGGAATATTGGTTGTTGGTTTTCGTCAGACATGAAGCGCTTTCAATGAAGTTGAACATGGATGGTGTCAAAGCCATCCGCTAATGGGTAAATCAAACTATCAAGTGTTATTGTGCAGCAATGCATCCAGTTTGCCGTCCTGATCCAAAGCGCTCAAGTCGTCAAAACCGCCCACATGCGTATCGCCGATATAAATTTGGGGAACAGTGCGGCGACCGGTTTTACGCATCATTTCGCTGCGTTGCTGAGGCTCCAAATCCACCCGGATCTTTTCGATGTCATCAACGCCTTTTGCCTTTAGCAGGCGCTCGGCCATCGTGCAATAGGGACATATGCCGGAACTGTACATGAGAACGCGCGTGTTCATGGATGTTTTTTCACTATTTTACCGTTGGCAACCCTTGCGTCTGCCAAGCCGTCAAACCGCCGTCCAGGCTATGCACATCCTGGAATCCGGCATTTTTAAGCTGGGCGGCGGCTTGGGACGACCGAACGCCTGTAGCACACACGACAATCACGGTTTTTGCTTTAAATTTGTCTAATTCGCCAAGCCGGGCAGACAATTGCTTGAGGGGAATATTCTTCGCATCGCGCATATGGCCGGCTGCAAACTCGGTCTCGTCCCGAACGTCAAGCATCAGGGTTTTTCCCTGATTAAACAACTGGGTCGCCTGTAAAATGGAGACCTTGGCGCCACGGCGTTGCAGGACCGGCCAGAGTAGCATGCCGCCTGAAACCAGGACTAAAACGAACAGCAAAATGTTGTCAATGATGAATTTCACAAGGTTCCAATGGTTTTGATCAATCTCCGCATTATAAAATAGAAGGCTGAAGATCATTTCAAATTGCCGCAAATCGCTTTTTTGCGGCTTATTGCAGCCTAATTTTTGCAGTCTACTTTTCAACTCAACCATGTACAAAATCGTATTGATGCGCCACGGAGAGTCCACTTGGAATCTCGACAACCGCTTTACCGGCTGGACCGATGTCGACTTGACTGAGAAAGGAGTTGCCGAAGCCAAACAGGCGGGGAAACTCTTGCAGGAAGCCGGGTTTACTTTCGATCTGGCCTACACTTCCGTACTCAAGCGCGCGATCCGCACTTTATGGATAACGCTCGACGAGATGGACCTGATGTGGCTGCCGGTCATTAACAACTGGCGTCTGAACGAGCGGCATTATGGGGCGCTGCAAGGGTTGGACAAGGCTGAAACGGCCGCGCAATATGGCGATCAGCAGGTGCTGATATGGCGGCGCAGCTACGATGTGCCGCCGGAACCGCTTAGTCCGGACGATCCGCGCGCGTCGTTCAACGACCCGCGTTATGCCGGGCTCCGGCGGGAAGAGATTCCGCTGACCGAATGCCTGAAAGACACGGTCAAACGCGTCATGCCGGCGTGGGATGAGTCGATCGCGCCGGCAATTCGGGCCGGTAAACGCATCATCATTTCAGCGCATGGCAATAGCTTGCGAGCCTTGATCAAGTCGCTGGATGGCATCAGTGACCGGGATATCGTCGGCCTGAATATTCCCAACGGGCAGCCGTTGGTATATGAGCTGGATGCCGACCTGAAGCCGATCAAAAGCTATTATCTGGGTGACGCTGCGGCAGTCGAAGCGGCGCAGAAGGCCGTCGCGAGTCAGGGA
>JBIODP010000067.1:0-10201 GCA_044445195.1 Burkholderiales bacterium
CTACCAGATCTACTCGAGGCGAGAAATTGTCTCTCTGTTGCGTGGCATCAAGGAGAGCAATCAACTGGTCAGGATGACCATCAATGGCGGAACCGAGACAATTGTCACATCGGTACTGAAGGTGGATGAATCCAGTGGTTCGGTGATTATCGATTGCGCCCCCGGCACAATGCAGAACCATCGCATCCTGCAAAGCGACAACATTTCGTTTGAAACGCTGCTTGAACATATCCGCATCCTGTTTTTCATCACCAAGATAAATTCGTGCATGTTTGAAAACCTGCCCGCATTCAGCTTTGAGATTCCGGCCAGCATGATACGTCTGCAACGGCGAGAACTTTATCGGGTACCCACGCCGGTCACTAATCCGGCTCGCTGCACCATCACCATCCCGCGTAGTGAAGCCGGCGACGAATCAGGTTTGGTCGTGGTGCCTTTGCAGAACGTCAGCGGTGGCGGAATTGCGCTGCTGGACGAGAAAAAACAACTTGACCATACAATAGGCCGCCTCTATAACGACTGCAGTATTGACTTGCCGGGCGGCATTCTGGTGATTGCAACATTGCAGATCAGGAATACCCAGCGAATTACCTTGCATAACGGCAAATCGATCGATCGTGTCGGCTGTCTGTTCGTTGATCTGCAGAAACCGATGATAAGCGCGGTGCAGCGCTACATCACCAAACTGGAACGGGAACAAAATGCAAAAGCGACCGGCTTTAGTTAGGTCGCCGTCAACCCATTACACCTGCATATTCATGATGTCATTATAAGCCGCCACCAGCTTGGTTCTCACCTGTATTGTCGCCTGCAACGAAATATTCGCTTTTTGCGAGGCGATCATGACCTCGGACAGGCTCACCGTATCGTCCCCTTTGGTAAAGCGATCGCTTAGCTGATTGGCGACCTGCTGGGTTTCATTCACTTTATCGAGCGACGCCTTCAACACATTGCCGAAATCGACTCTTGCAGCCGGTTGCTCGGTTGATGTCGGTATGGCAGGACTGGCATTTCCCTGTGTTTGCGCAGCCACCGCCTTTAACTGCTGCATCATTGCCTGAATTTGGCTGGTATCGATCACACCGATAGGACTCATGCTAACCTCGAAATCAATGACTGAATGCAATAGTTGCGCCGATACGGCCAGGAAATGCAAAATTCGGCAAAATACGGCAACAACGCGCCTTTTGTACCCCGTCACGTTAGCATGCCAATAAAATAACCTCTCGCTAATAAGCGCCACAAACATTGTTCTTTTCCAACGATTGAAATTTCCAGGCTGGCTGACAATCGATGCATAGCGTTTAATGGGCGCAGGTCTCTGCAGAAGCGCAATGAAATCAAATCGGTGAGGACGCAAGTGAATAATATTCTTCAGGGCAAAAGCCGGAGAGCCGCATCATGGCGGTAGCAGGGGAAGCGCTTGAGCCAGGCGTAACGCTCGAGCCGGGCGAAACAGTTGAGCCTCCCAAGGGTTTCGCGGGCTTTGTCCAATCCCCGCTTGGGCGGAATATACTTTTAGGTTCGGGCATCGCCGCCGCGATTGCAGTGATTGTCGCCGTATGGATATGGACCCAACAGCCGGATTACCGCGTGCTGTTTTCCAATTTCTCCGATCGCGACGGCGGCGCCATAGTCGCGTCTCTGCAGCAATTGAATATCCCCTATAAATTTGCCGATGGCGGAGGCGCTATCCTGGTTCCATCCAATCAGGTATACGACGTCCGCCTGAAACTTGCCGCCCAGGGATTGCCGAAGGGCGGCAACGTCGGTTTTGAAATCATGGAGAATCAAAAGCTCGGCGTATCGCAATTCCTTGAACAAGTTAATTATCAACGCGCAATAGAAGGCGAACTCGCCAGCTCAATTCAGTCGCTGGCTGCCGTGCAGGCCGCCAGAGTGCATCTTGCGCTACCCAAAGCATCGGTGTTTGTGCGTGAACAGCAAAAACCCACCGCCTCGGTATTGCTGACATTAGCTCCAGGCCGCTCGCTGGACGAGCAGCAAGTCAATGCCATCGTGCACCTGGTTGCCAGCAGCGTGCCGGAATTGTCGGCGAAAAACGTTACCTTGGTCGACCAGAATGGCGATCTGCTTTCCGGTCCCGACAAAATAGCGGGCAACAACGGGCTGGACCCGACACAATTAAAATATGTGCAAGAACTGCAGAGAAATATCGTCAGGCGGGTCGAATCGATCATCGCGCCGATTGTGGGGGCCGACAACGTGCATGCCGAAGCCACCGCCGATGTCGATTTTTCACACAGCGAACAAGCTGCGGAAACCTACAAGCCTAATCAGCCTCCGAACGAATCGGCTGTGCGCAGTCTGCAAACCAATGAAGAAACGACCAACTCTCCAAACGCTCCGTCCGGCGTACCGGGCGCATTGACCAATCAGCCGCCGGCACCGGCTACGGCGCCAATTATTGCGCCTCCGGCAACAGGAGCGACCGCCACCGCCGCCGCCGGCAACACGCGTAAAGACAGCACTATTAATTATGAAGTCGATAAGACCATTCGTTACGTTCAACAACCGATGGGCGGTTTGAAACGTCTGTCGGTGGCGGTAGTGGTGAACTATAAACACGAAATCGGCAAAGCCGGAAAAGTGACTTTCAAGCCGCTGAGCGACGATGAAAAAATGCAGATCACCAACCTCGTAAAAGAAGCGATGGGCTATAATAAAGATCGAGGCGACACCCTGAACGTTGTGAATAGTTTATTTGCCGGCCCAGAAGTCGAAGAAATCCCGTTCTGGAAGCGTCCGGAGACAATGCTGGAAATAGCAAAGGAAGCCGCAAAATGGCTGCCGTTCGGAATATTCGCACTGTGGGTTTTCTTCAGCGTGTTAAGGCCTCTATGGCGCAAGCTCAGAGATAGTATTTTCCCGCCGCCGCCAATAGAGGAAGTCGAAGAAGAACCGGTAAGCGAGGAAGATGTGGTGGTCGACCTGTCGCACACCGCCGAACCGGAAGGCGAGATTCCGCCAAGCTATCAGGACAATCTTGACGCAGCCAGAAAATTGGCGCGGGAAGACCCCAAAGTTGTCGCCAACGTTGTAAAAACATGGATAGAAGACGCAAATGAGTGACGCCGGCATTCAAAAGGGAGCCGTCCTGATGCTCGCGCTGGGCGCGGAAGAGGCTTCCGAAGTGATGAAATACCTCGGGCCGCGGGAAGTGCAAAAATTAAGCACGGCCATGTCTACCATGAAGGCGATCCAGAGCGAGGAACTGGTTGCAGTCTTGGAAGAATTCCGCGAGAAAACCAGCCAAAATACATCATTTGGACTAGACTCGGACGACTACATTCGTTCCGTATTGAACAGGGCATTGGGCGAAGACAAGGCGGCCTCGCTGCTCAACAACATCCTCGGAACGCAAGATTCCAGCGGCATTGAAAGCCTGAAATGGATGGATGCGCAGTCGGTCGCCGATCTGGTGCGCGGCGAACATCCGCAGATCATCGCCACCATTCTGGTCCATCTGGAACGTTATCACGCCTGCGAAGTATTGAATCTTTTTACGGAGCGGCTGCGCAACGATGTGGTGCTGCGCATTGCGACTCTGGATGGCGTGCAACCGGCCGCCTTGCGTGAACTGAATGAAGTGCTGACCAAACTGCTAAGCGGCAGTGAGAACATCAAGAAGAAGCCGATGGGCGGAGTACGCACCGCTGCTGAAATCCTGAACTTCCTGAGCGGAGAAAACGAAGCCTCCGTCATGAGCAACCTGAAAAATTACGATGTCAATATGGCACAGAAGATCATGGATGAAATGTTCGTATTCGATAACATCATGGATATCGACGACCGTGGTATTCAGGTAATGCTGCGTGAAGTGCAATCGGAGTCGCTTATCATTGCGCTGAAAGGCGCATCGCAGGATTTGCGCGACAAAATCTTCAAGAACATGTCGTCGCGCGCGGCCGAGATGATGCGCGAAGACCTCGAATCGAAAGGGCCGGTGCGGCTATCCGAAGTAGAGTCGCAACAAAAAGAAATTCTGCAAATCGTCCGACGCCTGGCCGACGAAGGCCAGATTATATTAGGCGCAAAGGGAGATGACGCATTTGTCTGACACTACGCCGAAAGAAAGGCAAACTGCTTATCAGCGATGGGAGTTGGCTTCTTTTGGCGACGACCGGCCTTCGCAGGCGCAGGCCCCGGAGCCAATGCCGGAACCAATACCGATGCAAGAACCGGAGCCAGTGCCGGAACCGGAACCAACCCACGAATCCATTGCAAAACTCAACGAGCAGTTGGCAATTATCCGGGAAGAAGCGCGGCAAAATGGCTATGCCGACGGTATCACGGAAGGCCGCACCCTCGGCCTGATCGAGGGGCGTGTACAAGCAGCGGGTGAATTAGCACGTTTTCAGCAAATTTCCGAGGCTTTCAGCAACGAGGTGGCACGCGCCCATGACGTGATTGCATCGGACTTGCTGACGCTGGCTCTTGATATTGCCAAATCCATGCTGAAAACTGCTTTGACGGTAAAGCCGGAACTGGTATTGCCGATTGTCGGCGATGCAGTTCGCTATTTACCCAGCCTGCAGCAACCGGCATTGTTGTTGCTGCATCCTGAGGATGTCACGCTGGTGAAAGAACACCTGGGCGATGAACTAACCAAGGCCGGCTGGCGCGTAACCGAAGATACCCAACTTGAGCGAGGCGGTTGCCGGATTGACACTGCCAGTAATCAAATCGACGCGTCCATTGCCAACCGCTGGAAGCGCGTTACATCAAGCCTGGGCAAAGAATCGAATTGGCTGGATACGACGCCATGAAACCATTTACCACCGGCAGCACGCACTGGCAAGCATATCTGCGCGATTGCAGCACGGTGCTTGCCATCACCGAACCGATGCAGATATCGGGCCGGGTAACGCGCGTCACCGGACTGGTAATGGAGGCGATAGGGCTAAAATTGGCGGTGGGCAGCGCCTGCACGATCCCCCTCCCCAACGGCACACGGATTGAAGCGGAGGTGGTCGGGTTTGAAAACGACCGATTATTCCTGATGCCGCAAAGCGATGTCGAGGGTGTTGTGCCGGGCGCCCGCGTATTTCCGGTTGAAACGGCGCAAACTCTGCCTCGCCCAGGTTCGGTTGAGCACCCGCGCCGCCGTCCAAGCGATCGCGCCCGGCATCTGCCGGTCGGAGACGAATTGCTTGGACGGGTATTGGACGGCGCAGGCAGGCCGCTGGATAACCTTGGGCCGCTTCATGCAATACACTCGGCTCCGCTCAATACGCGCGCTGCCAATCCGCTCTCACGGGCGCCGATCGTCGATATTCTCGATGTCGGTGTGCGTGCAATCAACAGTATGCTGACAGTCGGACGCGGTCAGCGGATGGGCTTGTTTTCAGGGTCGGGTATCGGCAAAAGCGTATTACTCGGCATGATGGCGCGGTATACCAGCGCCGACGTGATCGTGGTCGGACTGATCGGCGAACGCGGCCGCGAGGTCAAGGAATTTATTGAACAAATTCTGGGGACGGTAGGATTAGCGCGCTCGGTTGTGGTAGCAGCACCGGCCGATACGCCGCCCCTCATGCGTTTACAAGGCGCCGCCTATGCCACGACCATCGCCGAATTTTTTCGCGACGAGGGTAAGAACGTGCTGCTCATCATGGATTCGCTGACGCGCTTTGCCATGGCGCAACGCGAGATCGCACTGGCGATTGGCGAACCGCCGGCCACCAAAGGTTATCCGCCTTCCGTTTTTGCAAAATTGCCGGTATTGGTGGAACGCGCCGGCAACGGCAAGGAAGGCGGCGGCTCGATCACGGCGTTTTATACGGTACTAACCGAAGGTGACGATCAGCAAGACCCGATTGCAGATGCCGCGCGCGCCATTCTGGACGGGCATATCGTACTGAACCGCACGCTGGCCGAGAGCGGACATTACCCTGCCATCGACATTGAACAATCGATCAGCCGCGCGATGCACAGCATTGTGACAGCAGATCATCTTAAGCTTTCCCGGCGTCTGAAGCAGCTTTATTCACGTTATGAACGCAGCCGCGATCTGATCAGCGTTGGCGCTTATAGTGCCGGCACCGACCCCGTGCTGGACGAGGCGATTGCTTTGCACGCCAAAATTGAGTCGTTTTTGCAACAGGATATAAATGAACAGTCCGACATTCAACAGAGCTTGGGACAACTTACCACTCTGTTCCAGTGATAGTATCAGCTTTCCCGACACTATAATTTACACTTGATGTTACTAACATGGCTACCCCATCAGCACTGCAAACCTTGATAGAACTGGCAACATCGGCCTCGGACGAGGCCGCGAAACGACTCGGTCAGGCTCTCCGTGCAACGGAAAAAGCGGAGAAAAAATTGGCACTGCTGCATCAGTACAGAGATGACTATGCAAAGCAATTTCAGGCAAAGATGGAGCAAGGGCTATCGTCCAGCAATTACCGCAATTTTCAAGCTTTTATTGTAAAACTCGATGAGGCCATTACAGGACAGCAGCAACAAGTACAGGAAGCAAAAGGCGGCGTAGCAGTGGAAAAAGGCGCATGGCAGGCAAGCGAACGCAAGCGGATGTCCTATGACACTTTGGCAAACCGTGAGGAAAAGAAAGAACAACACCGCGAAAATAAGAAAGACCAGAAGTTAAATGACGAACATGCTGCAAGACAGGGGCAATATAAGCAGTTTTAACAGTCGATTCCAGCACAACGGCGGAACCCATGAAGACAATATCGATCATCGGTGCGAATAGCGCGGCAACAAGCAGTACTGCAACCGGAAAAACAAGCGGCGCATCGCCATCCGACCACTCTTTCGGCCATGTCTTATCGCGCGAGGTCAATGATCGCAGCAATGTCGACCACAGCGCAAACGGCCATGCAGACAACAAGGTGAGCGGCAGTCAGGCCGACGGTTCCGCCTCGTCAAGCGCAGCTGCCGGCAATGCCAAGGTTGACAATAAAATAAAACGGGGGGGCGACAGTTCTGCCGCTAATGCTGCAGCCAGCAACACCAGTGAGTCGGCGCAAATTCTGGCGCTGGTTGCTAATGTCCAGCAAACAGATTCTAATAACGGCAGCGCACCGGCATCGTCTAACGCCGTTTCCGATGCCCTGACTGCCGGCAAACCGGTAGTCGCAGTCGGCGCTGTTCCACAAAATACGCCAAGTAATCTCCCAGCAGCCACGGCAGGCGTCGCCGGCACCGCCAATACCACCAACACAGATGCTCTACCGGTCGCCGTCGCAGCAGGAACCGACCAACCCCAACCAGTCGCGACGCCAATAGATGTCGAACAGACCGGTTCGGCGACACAGCCAATAACGGCTGAGCGTAGCGCAACCAATGTCAAGAGCGCCCAACTTGCACGGTCGGCGGTGAATCCGGGTACCGACAATGCCAACGCCAGTTCATCCGTATCACCTGCGCTGGATCTCGGCGTTGCCGTCGAAAAAGATATCCAGGCCGGGTTACCTGCGGCGGACGCCGCCAATCCCGTAAAGATCGCGCCAGCCTCGCCAGCCATCGTGTCGGCAAACATTTTGCAACAAACAATGGTTAACGCACTGGCCTCGCCGGGCAATCCGGGCGATAAGCTTACGCCGCCGGTCGGTAGCCCGACATGGGATCAGGCACTGGGGCAAAAAGTCGTTTGGATGGTGGCTGGCGGACAGCAAAGTGCGTCCCTGACGCTGAACCCTCCCGACCTCGGACCGATGCAGGTTGTATTGAATGTCTCCAACTCGCACGCCACAGTCACCTTTACCGCTGCCCAGCCCGAAGTGCGGCAGGCATTGGAAACGGCACTGCCGAAATTACGTGAAATGCTGGGTGACGCCGGTATCCAATTAGGCCAAACGACGGTCAACTCGGGCGCCCAGCAACAGAATGCAGGGGCCGGTCAGAGTGCCAATAATTCAAATTCGAGCCAATTTAACAATACGCCCGATACTGCCGAAACGTCTATTGCCGCGATGCCCGCCGTCACCAGCGCCGGTCTGGGACTGGTCGACACGTTTGCTTAGACTGGAGGACCGGTAAAAATCTTCGTTTTCGACCGCGCCATGTGGTTTAAAATAGGAGGGCGAGAAGGTAAAACTATGCCAACTCGCATTCAGTCGGTACCGGACACGCAAGTTTGAGGGTGAGCATTGTGTTTCAAGCCCGGGGCATGGATGAATATGCACGGACTTCCCCCTCTGTTCAGTGCATCCCCGATGCTTCGTTTTCCGGATAATGGCTGAAGTCCATGCACTAGTGTTGCGCGAAAGGAATGACATGGCTACAGCAGCCCCAAAAGCAGCGCCCAAGGCAAGTCCCAAACCGGTCGTTTCGCCAGACGCGATGGCGGACGCGCTGGTCGCCGAAAAGTCGAAAAACAGAATGATCATGATCGTGGTCATCTCCGCTGCACTGCTGATAGCGGGTGGCGGAAGCGCTGCCGCATGGTACTTCATGCAGGGCAACGCTTCGTCTGGAGCTCCGGCAGCAAAAAAAACGGATACTTCCAAAGCGCCGGTTTTTGTCCTCATGGAACCGTTCACGGTCAATCTGCAATCGGAGAACGGCGATCAGTTTCTTCAGGTCACGCTCACCCTGCAAGTCCCCGACCAAGCTCAGGAAGACTTGATTAAAACCTTCATGCCCCAGGTGCGCAGCCGTTTGCTGTTCCTGCTCTCCAGCAAAAAACCATCCGAGATTTCATCGGTTGAGGGCAAGAAAAAACTGATCGATGAAATTATCAACACCGTCAATCAACCGTTTACCTCCAGGGGACCGGCGCAAGACGTCTCTAACGTATTCTTCACCTCGTTCGTGATTCAATAAGTGTCATGGCTGATAATTTCCTTTCTCAAGAAGAAGTCGATGCGCTGCTGAAGGGTGTCAGCGGGGAGCAGGATGAAAACCAGGTACCCGAGGACAGCTCCGGAATTCGTCCTTACAACCTGGCGACCCAGGAACGCATCGTTCGCGGTCGGATGCCAACCCTTGAGATCATCAACGAACGCTTTTCACGTTTGTTTCGGATAGAGCTTTTCAACTTCCTGCATCGAAGCGCTGAAGTATCCATTGGCCCGGTGCGCATTTCCAAATACAGCGAGTTCATCCGCAATCTGGTCGTGCCGACCAACCTGAACCTGATTCACATGAAGCCGTTACGCGGCACAGCATTGATCGTGTTCGACCCCAATCTGGTATTTTTGCTGGTGGACAACCTGTTTGGCGGCGACGGTCGTTTTCATACCCGGGTTGAGGGGCGCGATTTTACGCAAACCGAACAACGCATCATCCAACGCATCCTGGACATCGTGTTCGAAACCTACGCGAAATCGTGGGAACCGGTATACCCGCTTGAATTCGAATATATCCGGTCTGAAATGAATACCCAATTCGCCAATATTGCGACCCCCAATGAGGTGGTGGTCTCCACCACGTTTACGATAGAACTTGGTCCGGTCAGCGGGGAAATGCATTTTTGCGTGCCCTACTCGATGATTGAACCGATCCGCGACATTCTGGCCAGCAGCTTGCAAGGCGAAACGCCGGAAATGGACAAGCGCTGGGTGCGCCTGATGACGCAACAAATACAAATGGCGGAAGTGGAAATCATTGCCGATCTGGGGGTTGCCAAATCGACGCTGGGTAAAATTTTGAACATGAAAGTCGGAGATGTAATCCCGCTGGTGATTCCCCCCACCGTTGAAGCCAAAGTGGATGGAATTCCGGTGATGGAATGCACCTACGGGAAATTGAACGGTCAATATGCATTGCGGGTAGAGAAATTGCTCTCCCATAGCACTAGTGATTTTGCGCAAGGAGATGAGCATGGCTGAAGAAAACGAACCACAAAGCACAGCAGAAGACGATTGGGGAGCTGCCATTGCCGAGCAAGCTGCGGCCGAAGCCGCTGCGCTGCAAACGCAGCAGCCACCTGCCAACGTTTTTCAGGATCTGTCGGGCGGCGTCAAGGGAGAAACCCACAAAGATATCGATTTCATACTCGACATCCCGGTTCAGCTCACCGTAGAACTTGGCCGCACCAAAATTGCCATCAAAAACCTGCTTCAATTGGCCCAGGGTTCGGTGGTGGAACTTGACGGCATGGCAGGCGAACCGATGGATGTATTAGTCAACGGCTGCCTGATCGCACAAGGAGAAGTCGTGGTTGTCAACGACAAATTCGGCGTCCGCCTGACTGATATTATTACAC
>JBIODP010000068.1:0-10043 GCA_044445195.1 Burkholderiales bacterium
AGCGAAATAGATCACCTGGCCTGCTTCCGTACTTTAAATGAAACAAGGGCTTAGATTAAAATCTAAGCCCTTGATTTTTATGCAGTTCCTTGGTGGGCGGTACAAGTTTCGAACTTGTGACCCCTGCCGTGTGAAGGCACTAGCCTTTACAGTCAAGAATGGCTCTGTATAATGGTTTCAGCGGAATGGTGGTGAATTAAAACCCAAATTAGCCCAAAATGAAAAATACGAAGCCAATCAAGAAAATTGAAAAAATATTCGACAGACTGGTCCTTTCAGCTTTGAAGTGCGAATGATGAAATCGGGCCTGGTCGTCGAAAAGACATTCGACACATTGGATGAGGCGCGTAGCTTTCGTGATGGCCATCATCATGCCGCTAGTCTGGATGTCAACGAAGCTGCCATTTTTGCAAGCCGTATAAAGAAGCGAGAAAGCAAAACTTACACATTCGCCCAAGCGATTGAAGACTATCGCACCGAAAAGACTGAAAAGAAGAAAGGCAAGGATTCGGAAAATTGTCGCCTCAACAAGCTCGCTCGCTGCAAAATTGCGGAAATGCCACTTTACGTTATCCATCGCGAAGAGTTGTTAATTCTGCTGGACGAAATAGGTGCGAGCGGAACTGCGGCAAAAGGTGTCAAACCAAAACGCAGTAGCACTGGAAATCAAAAACGTTATTACAATTTAGTTCGGCACATTTTCCAAGTTGCCTGTGATGAATGGAAGAAGGTCGACAAAAATCCATGTTCTGAGTTGGCTGCATCAGACATTCCAATTGATTGCAAGCCGCGTGATCGCCGGTTCAAAGATGATGAATATGTCAAATTGTTGAAGGAGTTGAAAGGTCAAGCAAGAGTCGTAATGATCCTTGCAGTTGAAACTGCAATGCGACGCGGTGAGATCCTTGCGCTTGAATGGCAGTATGTCGACTTGAAGCAACAAACAGCATTCTTGCCGGTCACAAAAAATAGCGAATCCCGAATGGTTCCGCTATCCAGCCGAGCGGTTTCTGCAATTCGGGAACTACCGATCGGAATTAAGGGCAAGGTATTTGCGATCGGCGCTGATGCGCTTCGATATCAATGGCGGGCCGCACGAACCAACATTGGCTCACCCGATCTCCGAATCCATGACCTTCGTCACGAAGGCGCAAGCCGCTTATTCGAGAAAGGTCTGAATGTGATGGAAGCTAGCGCGGTGACAGGCCATAAAACACTTGGGATGCTCAAACGCTACACTCATCTGAATCCAAGTGAACTTGCGAAGAAACTTGGATAGAGTAACCCCAAAAGCAATATCGGCTAGATCGTTGCAAACGAAACAGATCTGCATCGGCCAGGAATCGTCTCACCGCAACACACAAGGTAACATATATGTTACTATATAAATCATGAAGATCACAGTCGAAGAATACCTTCGCGAAGACGGCACTAATCCCTACAAAAGATGGTTTGATAACCTCGATGCGCAGGCCGCTGCCAAGGTAGCGACGGCCAAGGTCAGGTTGGGACTTGGTAACACGTCGAGCATCAAGTGGTTCGATGGCATTGGCGAGTACATCATCGACTGGGGGCCAGGATATCGCATCTACCTCGCCAAGGATGGTGACATGCTCATCGTCCTGTTCGGCGGTGGAACAAAGCGCGGGCAGCAGCGGGATATTGAACAAGCCAAGGAATTGCACACCGAGTACAAGACCAGGAAGAAGGCCGCCCAAGCAGCCAAACAAGGCAAACGAAAGGGGAACTGACATGGCACTAACGAGAGATTTCAAACACACCATTGTCGAACGTGTCGACCGAGACCCCGCGTTTGCCAAAGCGCTACTGGATGAGGCAGCCACATCGTTCCTGAACGGCGAGCCAGACGTTGCCCGCCTCATCCTGCGCGACTTGGTTAACGCCACAGTAGGTTTCGAGCAACTTGCAGAGCTGACCCATAAACCAAGCAAGAGCCTTCATCGCATGCTCTCGTCTAAGGGAAATCCTAGCATGGACAGCCTGGCGGCGATATTCGGCGCAGTTCGTTCGCGTCTCAACGTGGGCATTGAGGCGCACACGGTCGAGGCAAGCTAACTATCCAAGAAAAGCGAATCACGGCATTTCGCGACCGATATATTGTTGTGCAATGCATCACACAGTTGAACTATAATCCAATTGATATGTTGTATTTCAGCTAACGGCCACAACCGGCCAATCGAGTCCACGTTCCATCTGATGCATCAAATGCAACGATTGTGTAGTACGATTCGGCGGCGCTTGGCCAATTCAATGACATCCAGACAAAACCTTACGAAATGAGCTCAAGCGCATTCTTGTACAAACGAGACTTGCCATTTGCGACTGCAGAAATGATCGCGGAATTGCAAGCTGACGGCTATGTGGTTCACAAAGGGGTAGTGTGCACATAGCTGCAAAAACCGCCACGTAATTTTCGGGCACCGATCACCCTTTTCAATTTTGCAATTGCAAGGCCAACAGCCGGGAAACGGTTGCCGGATGGATTTTGAACAAACGAGCGGTTTCAGCCGCCGTTTTCTGGCCGGAAGTCACCATCGCGACAATTTCTTGCTGTTGATGCGCGTCGAGTTTTGGCCGGCGTCCTCCAATACGGCCTTGCTTACGCGCCGACTCCAATCCTGCTTTGGTGCGCTCCCGGATCATTGACCGTTCAAACTCTCCAAAAGATCCTACCATTTGCATCATCATGCGTCCGGCTGGCGTCGTGGTGTCGATTGCTTCGGTCAGACTGCGAAAGCCGGCACCGAGTTGGTCAATCCGCTCCATTATCGTCAGCAAATCCTTCAGCGAGCGCGACAGCCGATCAAGCTTCCAAACCACCAGCACATCGCCGGCACGTAGTTGATCCAACGCACGGGCAAGTTGCGGGCGATCCCATCGACCACCTGACGCCGTTTCAGGAAATATCTTTTTGCATCCGGCATGTTTGAGCGCGGATTCCTGGGTGGCGGTTTCTTGATCGTCTGTTGAGACGCGAGCGTATCCGATGAGCATAATCGTTGCACAAACCTATTGCATTAAAATTTAATTATGCAACAGGTTTGTGCAACATGGGAAGCCCCACAGGATGGTGGTGCCGGTCGTGTTGCGCAAACGTTCGTTTATGCAATGACAGTTATCACTAAATCCGTTTGCGTTAAAACGAAGGCGAGGCAGCCACTTCGATTAAAGTGTACCCTGCTGGGCTGAGACGAGGCCGGCTTGCTCCATCTGCTTGATGAGTTCTTGGGTTGCATGTTCCGCTTCGTTTTGGCCAAAACCGAAACCCCATCCTTTTTGTGCTATGACATCAGCTTTCATCACGACAATGTTTTTTTGGATTTCTGTAAGTGTGCAGTTCATAGTGATCGACTGAAGCGCATATTGATTCGAGAATGTTTTGGTCGGAATACAAAACATGCTGAAACTGAATTTCCGTATTTGAGTTTGTGTCAGTGGATCAAGGTCTAACTCCGATATGGCATGCACGTCGGCATTTACTTGATGTTGCGCAAATAGCACTCTCAGGTTAGAAACAAACGGACTAGTAAACGTCGCCGGTATTCCATCGGTCTTTATTCCAACTATCACATCGGCCACTTTTTGCGAATAGCCTGTCCTTGTGTTCAGAGTTACTTTGGGAATCGAACCAGATGTTGCGCAGCCAACCAGTTCAAGCGATATAAGGACTGCAACCAAACTATTTTTCATCTGATGTTCCCTCAAAAAATACCTATATTTACCATAATGCAATTCTACCTGATATTGCACTTACGCTGCCAGCGCAAGATCGGCTTCGATTGGAAGCCGCTTGCTCATATCCAGATCAAACCGGCCATACGGATTGACGTGAGCGTAAATCAGCGGCGACAGCGCTCTCAAATCCGCAGCACTCATCCTTCCGCGCCACTGTTTCTCCGATAGCACGCGCTGAATCATCAAGGTATTGACGTACACCAGGCACAATTGCAACAAATGTAGCGACAATACCGATAGTTCCTGGTCGTCCAGCCGGTTGCTGGCGACCTCGCCGCTCTTGCCGTAAAAGATGAAGCCGTTGGCGCTGTTCCAGTTTTCGACTACGTTCAACCCTTCGTGAATCTCACGCCGCAACGCTTCCGAGTCGATATACCGGCACAGGAAAATGGTTTTCAGCACCTTGCCAAGTTCCGCCAATGCTTGGTATGTCGGATGTTGCAGGTTGCCCCGCGTGAAGCGGCGCAAAATGGCTTCGGCTTCCGCCGTGCCCAGACGCAACGCGGTCGCGTATTTGATCATTTCATCGTATTGTTGCCGGATCAAATCCCATTTGATGGGGCGCGTCAGAATTTCCGTGAGATTGGGATAATTGCCGGCGCTGTCCACTTCCGCAAGGTGTCGCGATCCAGCGTTTCGCGCTGCCGGCTGCTCTGGAACAAATCGGTGAAGCCTACCCGCAGATCGGCTTCCTTGAGGATGTCCAGCAAGCTGGTGGAAGACCAGCGCTCGAATATCTCGGCCTTCAGGTGCTTGAGGTTTTCCGGGTCGGGTTGCGCATCCAGCGGGGTAATGCAGATGCGGTTCTTGCCACGATCCAGAATCTTGACGCGCGGATTTTTGGGCGTTCCCTTGTTCAGCATGGATAAGGCGTCCGTCATCGTTTTCTTCAAGCCGTCGATGAATGCCTCGGCGTCTTGCGGCTGCTTGAGCGCTTCATAGTAGGCGGTGCGATTAGTCTCGAAGTCGGCGGGCAAATCGTCATCCGGGTTGCGGAAGCGGTCGGCGCCAACGACCCAGATTTCCTTGCTGCGTAACCGGTCGCGCAACGCTTGCAGCACGCAAATTTCATAGTTGATGCGATTGACGCGATCTTTGTCATTCTTGTCTTTTTCCACCACGATGTCGCGCCACTTGCCTTTGACGATGCCGTCTATCGGCACCACATCGTCGGCAGAGAAATATTGTTGCGTGCTGTCGCGGTAGGTTTTGAGCAGGCCCAACGCTTCAATTACCGGCCGGTGCGCGGTGTTGTTCGAGCGGAATTCCAGCGCATCGAGTATTTGCGGCAACATCCGGCGGTAGTGATTGCTGTAAGAGGAACGAATGACCGTATGCACCACCCTGTTATAGGCGGGGCCACTGGCCTTGAATTCTTTCACCAAGTCTTTCAGCGTTTCCAGCCCGACCACTGGATACAGCACATCCTGAATGACGCCTTCAGGCTCATCGACGGCGGCTTCCGCCAGTTTGAACAGGACATTGGTTTTGCCGCGCACACGGCGCAAATCGTCGAGCAATTCTTTCTCGACTTTGTTTTCGGCGCGGGTGCCGATCTTGTGAATGACCTGAATGAGCAAGTCGATCAGCGCGTCGATGATCTCATGCTGCCGTTGCCAGCAATACGCTGCCACCAAAGCGTAGCGTATTTCCGGTGGATGCCGTCGTAATTCCCAGCTTGATTCGGTGCCGGCCCGGCGACGGTATTTTTGCAGCCATTTTGTGGGAAGTGCGGCCAATGTCTGCATCGGCAACGCGAGCTTACGAATCCGGGCTAGTTTGGCAAGTTCCTGCAAAACGCTATCCAGTCCGATCCTGCCGGCGTCGCCTTTGAGATGCGATAAACCAAGATCGTCGTCTTTGACGATGGAAGTGTTCTCGTCGGCACTATTTTCGTCAAAGGCGGACGGCTCTTCGACTTCGACCGTCAATAGCTTGTCTATCGATGCCTTGGTTTCGGTACCGAGCAAGTTGGTGATGGATTGGAATAGTTCAGTCTCGAAGGCATGAATGGCTGACCGAAGCAACCTTTCCAGCGGCGTGGGGTCAAGCGGTGCCAGCGATTGTCGGGCGAACCACTCGACCGACAATTCCTGCAATCGCTCGAATGGAACGTCCAGCGCCAATACATCGGTGGTTAGCCATGTGCGTAGTTTCTGCAAATCCTCGCCTGACGGGCGGCGTAGTCCCAGAAAGCCCAAGATTTTCTTGCGATGGCGTTGGCCGGTACGCCCGTCCCATTCGTAAACATCCAAATCCGCTATCGCCGAATTGGTTGCTTGGGCAAGGTAGACCGCGATTTCGTACGGTATGCCTTTTTGACTGTCGGGAAAGAAACCTTGAAATTGAAAGAATTTCAACAAAATTGCAAATCCAAGTCTGCCGCTATCGGTGCGGCCTGGCAATAACGCCAATTCATCGGCAGATAATGACCACTGCGTTTCAAGTTCGTCTTCGCTCCAGTGCCACTTCACAAATTCTCCTCGTAACACGCCGGAAATGTGAGGCGGCATGCTTTCTGGCAGCCATTTTATCGTGAGGATGCACCCGGCGCGAAATTACGTGGCGCTTTTTGCAGCTATGTGCACACTACCCCACAAAGAATGGATCAATGGCGTTGAACTGAGGAAAGGCAAACCGTTTAGGGAATGGCTGTTTGCATTTCACCTCCTCGCACTTATAGCTTTCCCGTTACTTCTCGTGCCCGGCGTAATGCGAAGTGCGGTAAATAATCTATACGGTTACAAGTATTGCGTATTCGTTACGCTCGATTTGAATGTACTGGAAATCTTCTGTGTTTAGCGTGCATCTAATTGTGGGTGGCGCACATCCACTTTGGGATGTGCTACTTGAGCAGGCCGAGCGCGGGCTGTTACGATAGCGGTATGTCGCGATCGATAAAAGCCGACCACAATCTGGCCTTCGCGCATCCTATTATGTCCAAAAAAATGGAATTTCCTCAGATTATGCGTCTAGCTGCCGCCCTATTACTAATGTTGCTTACTTCATCAGTACTTGCCGGTGATTTTGAAGACGGCGTGAAAAGCTATCTGGCGAAAGACTACCCAAAAGCTCTAATTTACTTTGAAAAGGTGGCAGAACAAGGTAACTCGAACGCCCAATTTGTTTTGGGAAATATGTATTTTGAAGGAGTTGGGGTCAAACAGGACTACCAGCAGGCTATCTCTTGGTATCGCAAGGCCGCAGAGAAAGGGCAATCAATAGCGCAGAATAATCTCGGAATGATGTACAACTCTGGTATAGGGATTGAAAAAGACTATCTGCAAGCCGCATCGTGGTATCGAAAGGCGGCAGAAAGCGGGTATGTTAAAGCGCAATTCAATCTTGGAATTATGTACGAGAAGGGCCTAGGAATCGAACAAGACTACGGACAGGCAGTATCATGGTATCGAAAAGCGGCGGAACAAGGCGAAACGAAGGCTCAATATAATCTAGGATTCATGTACGAAATTGGTCAAGGTATTCCACAGAGTTATTCTGATGCGTTGGTTTGGTATCAAAAGTCGGCGGAGCAAGGGGATGCAAATGCACAATTCAGTTTGGGTCTACTTACGGCTTCAGGAAAAGGCGTCACCAAGAATTACATAGAGGCACACAAGTGGTTTGAGATTTCCGGTTTGAATGGGATTTCGGATGGACAGGCAAATCGAGTCGGAATTGAAAAGTACATGACTCAGGAAGACATTGCGGCCGCACAAAAGCGCGCAGCCGATTGGATAGAAGCGCACCCAAATTCCCGCCACCAGAAGTAATTTTGCCAACCCAATTGTTAAATAGACGCACGCTTAACCATTCACATTTGAGCGACGGGTTTCGGGAAGTGGCTGTGACCGCAGTGGGTCGATAACGCCAGTTCAGTTTTTTTGACCGGTATATTCCTGGCGGCATATTATTTGTGCATCGCACAATGTGTTGCTCGCATCAATCACGCGTTACGGATCACTCAAATTTATACACGACTTTAGACGTCGGCGAATCCTCGGGCCGCATTTTTCTCCTATCGTAAATGCGCGTCGTCGCGATATTGGCATGCCCAATGCCCGTACCACAACTAGGAAATTACACTCAATCGAGAGCTGTGCCGACGGCGTTGCTGTCACGCGTCGAGGTGTTCAACGTGCCAGCGCCGGAGTCAGCGCAACGGCGGCGCATCATCAATGAGATGGTCGGAAATTTGCGCAGTAAGACAAAACGGAAGATCGCTTTGGACGAAAGCAGCAGTGAAGCGCTGGCGAATCGTATCGATATTGACCTGCGACGCGTCACCCGGCTGGTCCACGAGGCGTTCACCAGGGCGATGCAGGGGGGCGACAAGGTAGCGCACATTGTGATTCCGGTCGACACAATTGCGGCTGATACACCTTACCAGCGCAGCACTATCGGTTTTCAACACAGCGATACAGGGAATCGCTCGGTTTCAGGCAGGAGCGCGACATGACTACTGCAAGCCGTATCGAATGGACAGAGCAAACTTGGAATCCAACTGTCGGATGCACGAAGGTGTCGCCTGGGTGTAAGCACTGCTATGCCGAAGGCATGGCGGCTCGATTGCAGGCGATGAAAACTCCAGGGTATGAGAATGGGTTCGAGCTAACCATGCTGCCAAGGCGTCTTCAAGACCCATTGAAGCGTAAAACACCGACGACTTATTTTGTAAATTCGATGTCGGATCTATTTCATGAGGATGTTACTTTCGCCCATATCGATCAGATCTTTGATGTGATCGCGCAGGCGACGCAACATACATTCCAGATTCTGACCAAGCGTAGCGCTCGTATGTCCGAGTATTTCCAAGGAAAAGCCGCACCATCAAACGCATGGTTGGGTGTATCGGTCGAAGATCGAAAGTATGGCGTTCCCCGGATTGATGATCTTCGCCAAGTGAAAGCGTCAATTCGCTTCTTGTCAGTTGAGCCATTGTTGGAGGATGTCGGCGCATTAAATCTCACCGATATTCACTGGGTGATTGTGGGCGGGGAATCCGGCCCTAGGGCACGTCCGATGAAGCAGGAATGGGTGGAAAACATTCACGACCAGTGCAAGGCGGCTGGTGATGTTGCCTTCTTCTTTAAGCAATGGGGAGGATGGGGCGCTGACGGGGAAAAACGGACAAAGAAAAAAAACGGACGAGAATTGAACGGTCGTACTTGGGATGCTATGCCGGTTCGTACTTTGGCAGTACCGCCATGCTAATTTTCATTGACACAGAATTTACCGATTTTATCCAGATCGACTTGATCAGCATTGCCCTTGTTGCCGAAGATGGCCGCGAGTTTTATGCCGAGCGCATCGATTACTTTCAGGAAGATTGCAATCAATTCGTGCGTGAAACGGTAATGCCGCTGCTTGGACGGGTGTCTGGCGCTCGTTGTATGCGCGCCGAGCTTACCTACCGCCTGCGCGAATGGTTCAAAGCGCTGCCGGAGCCGGCGATGCTGCTAACCTATTACCTCGCAGGCATCGACAAGCGGGATCAATAATTGGCCGCTGAACTTGGCCATAAGGATTTCAACTAAGGTGGGGAATTGCATTTGTTCTCCTCATCGGAGAACGGTTGGCACGATAGACGGCACAAACCGATCTCCTTGGATCGAGAGTTTGTGCAAATCCGCCCAGTCGCCCTTCAACGCACAGCCTACGAATCAGTCATCAGGCATAGACCCTCAGCACTCTTTCGTCCGCTACGTGGCCCTGCTACTGGTCCAACTCGGATTATTTCAAGTCCGTTTTTGCTACAAGAACACTGCATTAATCTCGTTTTTGCAATGTCTCATGCGGCTATGAGTCCCCTAAAGACCCAGTTTCCTCAAGGTATTTTGCGATTCCATTTTGCTCCTGCCATCCTTCCCAACATGGAAGAACACGGATCAAAATTTTCCTTGAGGCCTACTTCCCCTTACGCATGTCGTCTTCAAATACCACGCGGTAATCTTCATGGGAAGCAGCAGACTACGCGCTAAATATAACAAGAAGCAACAAAAATAACAACATAAACCAACCCAAAATAACCCAAAATTTTGGGGAATGGTGGGCAAATTTGGGTAATTTTGGGTTCAAATGCTTTGATTCAGAAATAAAAAAAAGACTTAGTTTCTAAACTAAGTCCTTGATTTTCCTATTGTTCTTTGGTGGGCGGTACAAGTTTCGAACTTGTGACCCCTGCCGTGTGAAGGCAGTGCTCTACCCCTGAGCTAACCGCCCAAAGCGGAACGGATTATCTCATAATCGGTCCGCGGAATCAATTTGCGTCTGGGTACGCCAAATGC
>JBIODP010000069.1:0-10004 GCA_044445195.1 Burkholderiales bacterium
AATAATTAAAATAACAACAATAAAATAATACTGTTTATTTATACAGTATTTGTGATAGAATACGAATTCGATAGCGTTGCGCTTTTGTTGCGTTTTCGTTGCGTTTTCGTTTATTCATATAGGAATTTCTATCATGGCAAACCTTAATACCATTGGAACACATTTCGGCTCGGAGTTTGCTCCGTCGTCTTTCATGATGCGCCTGGGCCGGCGTGAATTATCCGTCGGACGCGACTTTCGCCGGCGCTACTCGGCGCTCAAACCCATCCTCGATTGCCGCGCGGGGATCGAATCCGGGTATGTCGAGCTGGTGCTGTTGCGCAAATGGCTGATCGTGCTGTCGCGAGCCAGATAGAAGTTTCAGCTTAAATCCGGGAGTATCGACACCGACACTGCCGGTCGGGTGCGAACGGCTATAATCGCACCATGCATAATCTTCTCGATAACCTCAATCCCGAACAGCTCGCCGCCGTTACCTTGCCGGCACAATCCGCCCTGATCCTTGCGGGGGCCGGTTCCGGCAAGACGCGGGTGCTGACCACGCGGATTGCCTGGCTGATTCAGACCGGTCAAGTTTCTCCCGCCGGGGTTCTGGCGGTGACCTTTACCAATAAAGCGGCAAAGGAAATGACGACGCGCCTGTCGGCAATGTTGCCGATCAATACCCGAGGCATGTGGATAGGGACCTTTCATGGCCTGTCCAACCGTTTGTTGCGCACGCATTTTCGCGATGCCGGTTTGCCGCAGACTTTCCAGATACTCGATTCGCAAGACCAGTTGTCGGCAATTAAGCGGCTGTTGAGATCGATGAATATCGACGACGAGAAATATCCGCCGCGCAATCTGATGGCGTTCATCAATAGCGCGAAAGACCAGGGCTTGCGCGCGAAGGATGTCGATGCCGACGACGATTATCATCGCAAAATGGTGGAACTGTACGCGTTGTATGAAAGCCAATGCCAACGCGAAGGCGTCGTGGATTTTGCCGAACTGTTGTTGCGCACTTATGAACTGCTGCTTCGCAACCAGCCCTTGCGCGAGCATTACCAGGCGCGCTTCAGGCATGTGCTGATCGATGAGTTTCAGGACACCAATAATTTGCAATACAAGTGGCTTAAATTGATGGCGGGCCAGCATGGCGCGGTCTTTGCGGTAGGCGACGACGATCAGAGCATTTACGCGTTCCGGGGCGCAAACGTCGGCAATATGGCGGCTTTCGAGCGTGAATTCCACGTTGAGAACCTGATCAAGCTGGAGCAGAACTATCGGTCGCACGGCCATATTCTGGATACGGCCAATACGCTGATTGCAAACAATAGCAAGCGGCTTGGCAAGAACTTGCGCACCGACGCCGGGCACGGCGAGCCGGTGCGTATCTTTGAGGCGAGCAGCGATCTGGAGGAAGCGCGCTGGATCGTCGAGGAAGCGAAGAGCCTGATTGCGGAAGGCGCGGCGCGCAGCGAGATTGCCGTGCTTTACCGTTCCAATGCGCAGTCGCGGGTGATTGAGCATGCATTGTTTTCAGCCGGCATGCCGTACCGGGTCTATGGCGGGCAACGTTTTTTCGAGCGCGCCGAAGTCAAGCATGCGATCGCTTATTTGCAGTTGATGGATAATCCGCACAATGATTCCGCATTCTTGCGGGTTGTGAATTTTCCTACCCGCGGCATCGGCGCCCGTGCCCTCGAGCAATTACAGGATGCCGCCCGCCAATACGGCATTTCGATGTACGCGGCTGTTCCCTACATTACCGGGAAGGCCGGGTCGTCGCTGGGTGCGTTCGTCAAACTGATCGAAGGCGCGCGGTTTGAGACGCAACATCTGCCGTTGCCGGAAATGGTTCAGATCGTCATCGATGCGAGCGGGTTGATGACGCATTATCAAAATGAAAAGGAGGGGGCGGACCGGATCGAGAACCTGGAGCAATTGGTCAGTGCCGCCACGCTGTTTGTCTCGGAGGAAGGGTTTGGGCAGGATGCGCCGGCTTTTCTGGGGCCAAGAAGTGAGGCGACGAACGGTGCGCCCGTTATCGGTATTGGCGACGGCATCGAACTATTGGATGCAGATACGCCGCTGCCGGCGGTCATGTCGCCGTTATCGGCTTTCCTGTCGCATGCTTCGCTGGAGGCCGGCGACAATCAAGCCCAGGCTGGGCAGGATGCTTTGCAATTGATGACGGTGCATTCTGCCAAGGGGCTGGAATTCAGCGCGGTATTTGTCACCGGTCTGGAAGAGGGTTTGTTCCCTCATGAAAATAGCGCGAAGGAAGATGGCGGCGTCGAGGAGGAGCGGCGCTTGATGTATGTGGCGATCACGCGGGCCAAGCGGCGCTTGTACCTGAGTTTTGCGCAAACACGCATGTTGCATGGGCAGACACGCTACAACATGAAGTCGCGTTTTTTCGACGAATTGCCGGAAGATGCCTTGAAGTGGCTATCGCCCAAGGTGCAGCACCATTGGTCCGGGAATCAAGGCAAACAACATTCGGCCTGGGATGAGGCTCCCGACAGCGGCGCGAATCCAATCGCCCAAAAATTCGGCAATAGAGAATGTGGGTGGCATATCGGCGAGGGCGTGGGGCACCCGAAATTTGGCGAAGGGGTGATCGTCAATATTGAAGGCAGCGGAAATAATGCGCGCGCGCACATCAACTTTGGGCGGCATGGAATGAAGTTACTGGATTTGAGCGTGGCAAAATTGAACAAGCTCGCCATGCATCAACGGGGGTAGCAACCCCCCATTACCGAATTTACGCGTCTTCCAGAAGGTGAGGGGCGCCGAAAACCTGAGTATAGCTAGGATAAATCGAGCATTGCATCACGACCATCAGCAAAATGGCAAATGGCAATAGCATGAAGACTTCCGTTTCCATGTTGCTGGTCAGCGCCCTGAATAAAGTGCTAAAGGAAAAAATCAACAGCAGGCCTATCCCCATCCAGGCAAGCAGGTAGATGAAAAATGCCTTGATCGCGCGGATTACTGCAAAACAACTGAAGAAAACCGCTTTGCCGACACCCATATTCTGCCAGGCGATCAGCGGCGTGGCATACCACAGGAACAGGGATATGGACAGATAGATTGCCGCTGCAAAAAGGGTCGATGCAACCAGGTTAGACCCCTCCATGGCCTTTGGGTCAGGTGCATTCGGGCTGCTGATCGCTTGCCAGAATGCACCGCCGTCGATCAGGTAAGTAGTCGATAGCGCCAGCATGGCGGCCAGCAGGTATAACAGGCCCAAAATCAGCAAAGGCTTGAATGCCGGAGAGGTGAAACCCGCAAAAAGAACTTTTGGGTAAACCCGTTTGTCTTGTTCGATATAGGCGCATGCCTGCATGAACGGCAATGAAAATGCCGGTACCAGCACAAATCGCAAGACCGGCCCGACGATGGGGATCAGACTGAGCAGCCCGTTCAGAAAGATGTATAGCATGAACAGCGTCAACATTTCGGTGGGCTGCCGGCGGAATAGGGCAAATCCCTGTTTGATCCACTGCCACCCGGCAATCGCCGGCAACTTTTCCATCAGGCGATATCCATGGGCAGGGCCGGCGCCGGATGCGCAATGCGCTCACGCAGAATCTGCTCGAAATGCGCCGGGTCGTGCGGGGTTAACATCTCCGCGTCGCGCGGCAGATAAAAGTCGTATAGGCGCGACAGCCAGAAACGTAGCGCGCCGGCACGCAGCATCGGTTGCCAGGCAGTTTGTTCCTCTGCCGTAAACGGGCGCACTTGCCGGTAGGCGTCCAGAAAACTGCGCACCCGCGCGGCATCCAGCACGCCGCTGTCGGGGTCGATGCACCAGTCATTGACGCAGACGGCAACGTCGAACAACCAGGTGTCCCAGCCGGCAAAATAAAAGTCGAAGAAGCCGGTCAACTGTTCGCCTTCGAACATCACGTTATTGCGGAACAGGTCGGCATGAATCGGGCCGCGCGGCAGAAGACGGTAGGCATCCGAGGCGGCAAACGATTGCTGGAACCGCATTTCTTCGCGCAGCAGGCGCTGACCCGGTTCCGACATGAACGGCAGCACCAACGGCGTGCAGGTCTTCCACCAATCGAGCCCGCGCAAATTAGGCTGGCGATTCGAAAAATCCTGAGCTGCCAGATGCATTTTCGCCATCATGGCGCCTACCGCCGCGCAATGCGCCGGCTCTGGCGCCATTTGGCAACTGCCTGTCAGTTTGGTGACGATTGCCGTCGGTTTTCCATGCAGAGAATTAAGTATTTCGCCTTGCCGGTTGGCAATGGGCGCTGGCACCAATACGTTTCGCTCCGCCAGATGGCGCATCAAGTTGAGATAAAACGGCAGTTGTTCAAAAGTGAGATTTTCAAACACGGTCAGCACGTACTCACCGGCTTCCATGGTAAGGAAAAAATTACTGTTTTCTATGCCGGATGAAATGCCCTGAATCGAAATCGGCTTGCCGAGAGGAAATTGGACTATCCAGGGATCCAGGTCAAGCAAACTGACCGAAGTAAATACTGCCATGAGGTTCAGAGGGAAAGCGAATCGACAAATAAAGGGGGAAAGAACAGAAAGGGTCGAAAAACCCCAAAAAAACCCAAAAATTTCTTTTTGGACGTCATTTTGGCAAGTCGGGCGGCGCCGCCCCATCTTGCTCTGAAGCATCTTTTGGTTTGGGGCGACCGAATTCCAATATTTTCCATTCTGCACCGCGATTCGTCGTGCTTTGCGCGTCGCCAGGAAGCGCATTACCCACTTGCTTGTTTGGTTTCAGATAATAAGTGCTTACGCCGGTTTGTACTTTTATCTCCTTTACGCCGCTGTCGTCGCGCGTTTCGGTGACCTTGTGCTCATCTTCCGGTTTTCCCAGCTTGATGGCCGGCGGCTCGCCTTCTTCCAGCATTTCCAGCTTGGGAGGCGCGTCCGAAGGCGGCTGCTGCGCTACAACCAATAACGGCATGAACAATGCCGCCGCCGACAGGCTGGCTATGGACCAAACTTTAACTATATGCATAATGACCAGTGAGTGACGGTGTTGGTTGGTAAATAGGATCGGTAACCAAGATCGGTAAATAAGATTAGTAAATAAGGTAAGTAATCGGCTTTGTCGTCATTGTAACAAACAGCGGCTGAGTCGCCATAATTTAATCTAACCGAGGCTATAAAAAGGAGGCGGGCGACAGATTGTCGGGGCAGGGTTGATCCGGAGAGCGGTTCTGCCTGCCGTAATGCAGACTATCGCACGGCTGGCGCAATAAACTCTGCCATAATCGTCAATATTTTCCACGATTCCTTATGCATAAGACTCTCTTGTTGGTCGATGGTTCCAGTTACCTGTATCGCGCCTTCCATGCGATGCCGGATTTGCGCAACGCCCAAGGCGCGCCCACCGGCGCGATCTACGGCATGATCAATATGCTGCGCCGATTGCGCCATGATTACCCCGCAGCCTATATCGCTTGCGTATTCGATGCGAAAGGCAAGACTTTTCGGGACGATTTGTACCCCGAATACAAGGCGCAGAGAGCGTCGATGCCGGAAGATTTAGTCAGCCAGATCGTGCCGATTCATGAGGCAGTGCGAGCAATGGGCTGGCCCATCCTGATGGTTGATGGTGTCGAGGCGGATGACGTGATCGGCACGCTGGCAGTGCGGGCCGCGGCAGAAGGCATGGATACGGTGATTTCCACCGGCGACAAGGATTTGGCGCAATTGGTCACCGGGCACGTCACCCTGATTAATACGATGAGTAACGAAAAGCTCGATCGCGAAGGCGTGCAGGCCAAATTCGGCGTGCCCCCGGAGCGGATTGTCGACTACCTGACCCTGGTCGGCGATACGGTCGATAATGTGCCGGGCGTCGATAAGGTCGGGCCGAAAACGGCAGTCAAATGGCTGACCCAGTACGGCAGCCTGGATCAAGTGGTGGCGCATGCGGCGGATATTGGCGGCGCAGTGGGCGAAAACCTGCGGCGGACGCTGGACTGGTTGCCACAGGCCAAGACGCTGTTGACGGTCAAGACCGATTGCGACCTGTCGGGGCACATGGCTTCAATCGCTACGTCGTTGGCGCAGCAGCCGGAAGACAAGGAAGCGTTAATCGCGTTTTTTGCACGCAACGGCTTCAAGTCCTGGTTGCGCGAGTTGGGCGGCACGCCGGCTGCGTCGCCGGTTCCGCATCAGGCGGCGGCCGAGGCGAGCGAGCAGGGTTCTTTATTCGTTGCCCCTGCGCCACCGCTTGAAACCAGCTATGAAACGGTGTTGAACATGGGCCAGCTTGAGCAGTGGCTGCAGCGCATCAATGCCGCCGGGTTGACCTCGGTCGATACCGAAACCACTTCGCTGGAGCCGATGCGGGCGCAATTGGTCGGCATTTCCCTGTGTTGCCAACCGGGTATTGCCGCGTATATTCCGGTCGCCCATCATTACCAGGACGCGCCGCCGCAATTGTCGCGGGAGACGGTGCTGGGGGCCTTGAAAACGTGGCTGGAAGATCCCGCTAAACCGAAGGTTGGCCAAAACCTGAAATACGACAGCCATATTTTTGCCAATCACGGCATCGCCTTGCGCGGCATCCTGCACGACACCATGTTGCAGTCCTATGTGTTCGAGTCGCATAAAAGCCATGATATGGACAGTCTGTCGTTGCGTCATCTGAACCGCAAGACCATTACCTTTCAGGAAGTGTGCGGAAAGGGGGCGTCGCAAATCTGTTTCGATCAGGTGGCAATCGATCGCGCGACCGACTATGCCGCCGAAGATGCCGATGTGACGCTGCAATTGCACCATGCGCTATGGCCGCAAGTCGCCGCCTCCAAGGGACTGCTGTTCATCTACGAAAAAATCGAGATGCCGACCGCCGTGGTATTGCAGAAGATAGAGCGTAACGGCGTGCTGGTCGACCCGGCATTGCTGGGAGTGCAGTCGCATGAGCTAGGTACGCGCATGCTGGAAATTGAACAGCGCGCCTATGAGCTTGCCGGCCAGCCGTTCAACCTGAATTCACCGAAACAGATCGGTGAAATATTTTTTGAAAAATTGAAATTGCCGGTAGTCAAAAAGACGCCGTCCGGCTCGCCGTCGACCGATGAAGAAGTCTTGCAAAAGCTGGCCGAAGACTATCCGTTGCCCAAGGTATTGCTGGACTATCGCAGTTTGTCGAAGTTGAAGTCGACCTATACCGACAAATTGCCGAAGATGATAGATGCCGACACGGGCAGGGTGCATACCAATTACGCACAGGCGGTGGCGGTCACCGGGAGGCTGGCATCGAACGATCCGAATTTGCAGAACATACCGATCCGCACCGCAGAAGGACGGCGCATCCGCGAGGCGTTCATCGCGCCGCCCGGCAGCGTCATCGTATCGGCCGACTATTCGCAAATCGAATTGCGCATCATGGCGCACCTGTCGGGCGACGTGAATATGCTGCGCGCATTCGCCGATGGGGTTGACATACACCGGGCGACCGCAGCCGAGATTTTTGCGGTGGCGCCGACAGACGTCAGCAGCGAACAGCGGCGCTATGCAAAAGTGATTAATTTCGGCCTGATCTACGGCATGAGTGCATTCGGCTTGGCAGGCAATCTTGGCATCGAGCGGGCCGCGGCGCAAATGTATATCGACAAATACTTCATGCGATTTGCCGGCGTCAAGCAATTCATGGACGACACCAAGGCGCAAGCCAAGGCGCGCGGCTACGTCGAAACCGTGTTCGGCCGGCGCTTGTGGCTCACCGAAATCAATTCGCCGAACGGCCCGCGACGGCAGGCAGCCGAACGGGCGGCCATCAATGCGCCGATGCAGGGAACCGCCGCCGACTTGATCAAGCTTTCAATGATTGCGGTGCAAAACTGGCTGGAAGCCGAGCGCATGCAATCCAAAATGGTGATGCAGGTGCATGATGAACTGGTGCTGGAAGTGCCCGACGCCGAATTGGCGATAGTCCGCCAGAAATTACCGGAGCTGATGGCCGGCGTTGCCGAATTGAAAGTGCCGCTTACGGCAGAGCTGGGAGTCGGGAAGAATTGGGACGAGGCGCATTAATCCTAGATTTGCCGAAATGCACCGGCTATGTTCTAATTTGCCACTTTGCTGCACACTATTTTCGGAGTTCCTATTAATTCCACACTGGTTTCCATTTTGCTTGCCACCACCATTGCCGGCGTCTTCAGCATAACGGCGGCAGCGGTATTTTCATTCTCTTTGCTGTCGAAGATGGTCGAGCGGATGGTCAGTCTGTCGGTCGGCATTCTATTGGCCACTTCGTTATTGCATGCATTGCCGGAAGCGTTTGAATCGAAGGCCGATCCGCGCACCTTGTTCGCCACCTTTCTGGGCGGGCTGCTGGCTTTCTTCCTGCTTGAAAAAGTGGCGATACTGCGTCATTCGCACCATTATGAAGGCGACAGTCCCAGTCATTCGCATGAGCATGGGCACGATGCGCGCGAGGCCGGCAAAGCCGGGTGGATGATCCTGGTCGGCGACGGCTTGCACAATTTCACCGACGGTATTTTGATCGCAGCGGCATTCCTCGCCAATCCCAATCTTGGACTGGTGACAGGCCTGGCGATTATCGCGCATGAGATCCCGCAGGAAATCGGCGATTTCATCGTGCTGCTAAACGCCGGTTTCACACGCAAGCGCGCCTATGCCTATAATTTGATTTGCAGCCTGATGGCGGTTGCCGGCGGGTTGCTCGGTTATGCCACGCTGGAGCGCGCCAGCGACTGGATACCCTATGTGCTTGTGGTGGCGTCTTCAGGGTTCATCTATATTGCGGTGAGCGACTTGATGCCGCAGATGCAGCGCCGTGCGACCATGCGCGAAACGATTCCGCAGGTGTTGTTGATTGCGGTGGGGGTTACGGTGGTTGTGGTGTTGACTCGGCATGTTCATTGATTGTGCAATTGTAAGGGGTCATTAGGCTTGAAATGCAATCGGCAAGAATCGGTGGCGGATTCAACCGGCGAATGCAACACACTATAAACTGATTTCGTAAGCATGAGGTGCGGCTGACTGATCTGAATTTCTCTAGTCGGTTATATGCGATGCAGATTTTATTTATGAATGGTTGCGTATTTGAAAAAGTTTAATCATCAAGGTAGGCTGGTCCGTAAGTTTGTGCTGAAATCACACATTGGGAAACCTTCCTATATATGAACATACATGAGGAACATTCCGCTACCAATTTGACATTGCCAAAGGCTGTCTATGTACTTCAAGACCTGCATGGTGTTCAAACATATGAGGATTTCTATGCGGTAAGGCATCCGTCCGCTGCTTACAATATATCCTTGGATTTAATAGCTCGCCGCGTGATTGCTGTCGTAGATCGACTTAGTGAGACTCAGCAACAGCTCCAGTTCGCTGTTGATCAAAAAACCATATCGGATGATCCATTGCTGGAAGCAATGGATCATTTACTCGATGCACTCATGGAACACATTGACGTTTGCGGAGCGATAATTCGCAGTTTCTTCAGCCCCGACGACAACAAGCGATTCGACAAGATTCTGCGTGACTTCAAAACCTCTATAAAATTATATGGCAAACACATCGGTTGCATCGACAATTACATCAAACACAACCAAGGAAAGCTTTGCTCAGTTCGATTCCAGTGGTCAACTGGCATCTGTATCGGATATTTCGTTGAGGGTCCGGTAAAAGGCGGTGGACTTGGCCCCGTTGAAATCATTCATCCGGGAGAGAACACGGCATTCTCTTTCAATCGCGACATCCGGTACCACGTGTGTAGCGTTTTCGCCATAGGGTCGCGGCTTGCACATGCGCTGCATACCGTTGACAAGCGTCTCGTTGCGACACCTGTTGCAAAAGAGGCTGGGATTCGCGATACCAATTGGAGTAAGGTAATTGATATGGTCGCAGCTCTGCCCACAGTGTTCTTTCCCGATGAAGATGTCAAAGATGTGCCGAATGTACACAAATCCGAGAATAAGGTGCTCATCGAGTACCCTGCCAAGCACGTGCGAGTGAGCGTTCCCCCGTCCCGATCTCAAATCAGTTTGTCCTATGGT
>JBIODP010000070.1:0-9951 GCA_044445195.1 Burkholderiales bacterium
CCGGTATAGTGGACGCTTACCTGAACGCCGGCTTGCGCTTCTTCGCCTTCGCCGAGGGTAATTTCTTCGTATTGCAAACCGGATGCCGTCATGATGGTTGACATGGTATTCCTTAGTGAGTGGGTCGTCGATGGGCAAGATTGTAGCAGGTAGAGCGGGTGTTATATTGCCGGTCGGGCTGCAAATTTTCCCCATCCAGGCTGCTGAGTGGGCAAAGGACTTGCTATGATGGGGGTTTTCCCCGATCAATTCACACTTCCAACATGTTAGATTACTTCTTCAAGCGTTCGGCCAGCCCTCCTGCATCAAGTGAAGCAGCAGAGCGCGAGACTATTGCCGGGTTGCCGCCAGTGCGGGACAAAGAGCTTGCACTGCAGCAGGCCAAAACGCTCGGCGGCGAAGAGTCGATTGCGGTGGAGTTCATTGCGCAATGCCCGTTTGCCGATGCGCGATTGATCGCCGCAGAAAATGTGCATTCCAAGGCCATGCTGGAACGGGTGCTTTCCGCAGTGCGCAATACCGATCGGCGTGTGACTAAGCTGATGCAGGCGCGTCTGGATGTGCTGGCACTGGAACATTACAGCGAACAGCAGGCGCGGCAATGCATAGATCGGGCGTTGAAGCTGGCCGACGAGCCGGTCTTGCTGCCCAATCAGGTGGTTGATCTGGATCATGCCTGGCAGTTGATAGGAGCGCAGCCGGAGTCTGCAACCTTGAGTGCGTTTGGCGGCGCGCGTGCAGTACTGGGTGCGCGGCTGGAGGCGCAAGCGAAATTGCAGCGTTCAGTCATCGACAGTCTGGCGTGTTTGCGTGAATTATCGGCGCAGGCCTCCGCCTTGGCGCCGTCGGATGTGGCATCGGTACTCGACAATATCGAGCAGGAAATGGCACAGCATCTTTCCTGCCGGGAAGCGATTTCCTTACCCAAAAATTTACTATCCGAATTTTCCGTGCAGCAGCGGCAACTTAAAGACTCCTTGAGTTCGCTGGCGGAGCGCCGCCAGGCGATCGATGCAAGGCAGGCGCTGCTGCAAAGCTGGGAAGATCCGGCAGCGCGCGCAGGCTTGAAGGAAGACGCACTGAAACGCGCCTGGCAGGCGCTGCCGGCGTTGCCGGACGATCTTGAGGCTGCGGCATTGCAGCTTCGGTTTAATGCGCTCTTGCAAGAAGTCTCAGCGGCATGCAGCGACCAAAAAACGCCGAGTGCAGAAGTCAATCCGGGCAGGGCTGCCAATTTGGCGGAAATGTTGGAATCGATGGAGCACGCTTTGCAGGAAGGCGCTGTGCGAGCTGCACTTGAAATCGACAAGCTGCTACGTTCTCCAGATAGGCAAAGAGCGCGCCTGTCGCGGGAACAAACGTCGCATTTGGCCCAAATGCGCAGCGAATTGAGCCATTTGCAGGGGTGGGCAAAATGGGGCGGAAATATTTCACGGGAAGAATTGCTTAAGGCTGCCGGGGAATTGCCCGGCAAGGCATTGGCAGCGCCAGAACTGGCGAAGAAAGTCGGCAGTTTGCGCGAACGCTGGAAATCGCTCGATGCGTCTGCAGGATCGGCTAACAAAGCGTTGTGGGAGCGGTTCGATGCAGCTTGCACGCTTGCCTATGCGCCGGCGGCTGCGCATTTTAAAAAATTGGCGGATGAGCGGCAGGATAATTTGCATAAGGCTGAAGCGATTGTCGCGGAAGTTCGTCAATTTTCTGCCACGTCGCCTTGTGTCGGCGATAGCGCTGCGGCAGACTGGAAAGCGATTGCGGTCTTTTGCGACCGTACAGTACAACTATGGCATCGGCTCGGCAGTATCGACCGCAAAGATAAAAAGCGGCTCGATGGCGAGTTCCACCAAATTATGCAGTTGTTGCAGCAGCCGTTGGCTTTGCAACAACAGGCGGAAGCTGCACGTCGCGAAATCCTGATCGCTGAGATACTTGCGCTGAATCCGGGCGATCGCACTGCACTGGATACGGTGCGTGCGTTGCAGGAACGCTGGCAGCAACTGGCAAAAGCCTTGCCGCTGGAGCGCAAGGTCGAGCAAGCGCTGTGGCAAAGGTTTCGCGCCGCATGCGATGCCCTCTTTGCAAAACGCAAGGAAGCTGCCGCCAGCGCCGATGCCGGCAGGAAGTCGAATCTGGCGGAAAAAGAAAATCTGTGCGGAAAACTGGAATCGATGCATGCGGAGTCCGGCCAGGCGATTGCAAAAATAGCGCGTGATGCCAAGGACGCATGGAGCAAGATCGGCCCGGTGCCGCGCGCGGAGGAAAATCGGATTGAATCCAGGTTTCAGGCGGCAGTAAACGCATTGCAAAAGCGGCTGGATGCCGACAAACAGAGTGCCGTCGATGCAGAACTCCATACGTTGTTAAGCAAAATGCGTCTCTGTCAAGCGCTGGAACAGGGGCTTGCGGATGCGCAAAAGACAACTCCCGCAACACTCGATCAATGGCAGGGGCTACCGGCATTGCCAGCGGAGTTCGAGCGCCCATTGCGGGAGCGGTTCGACAAGGCATTGAACGCATTGCAGGCCGGGGATGCGCAATATCGCGCGGCTTTAGAAGAAAATCGCAGCTTGTTGTCGCAACGCCTATTGCGCGTTGAAATATTGGCTGGGGTAGAAAGCCCTGCGGAATTGTCGCGCGAGCGTTTGCAGATGCAGGTCGAGGTGTTGCAATCGAAACTTAAAACCGGACCTGTGGCAAACAAGCAGGACCTATTGCTCGATCTGTGCAAAATGGCAGCCTTGGCGGATCAAAAGACCACGGGCCGCATTGAACAGTTAATACGCAAGCTGAAGAAAGCATAGCGCAGGAAGCGAAGCGCGCATACGGTAAGCAGTATGCGCGCGCGCTGGATTACGCGTCGGATTACGACGATTTTTTAGAGCGGCCGGATGTCTTTTCAGCAGCTTGCACAAACTGGCTGGTGGCTGAATTCAGATTGCTTTCCATTGCATCGACAGCTTGTTTCGTAGTCTTGGTAAATTGCTCGTAGCCTGCGCTGGCATTGCCGATTGCGGACTTGATGAAAGCAATTGCATTTTCAGAACCGGCTGGAGCATTTTTAGTAATTTCGTCGACCAGTGAAATCACTTTACGGCTGTTTTCAGCGATTTGCGCTTCAGCAGCCTTGGTAAATTCAGCTTGCGCATTCGATGCGATCATCGCCAGGTGACGACCGTAGGCGAGTGCTTTTTCAGCATTTGGCTGCGCTTGGGCAGCACTTAGCGTGAAAAACTCTTGCGGATCTTTGGCGGACATCAGTTGTTTGGCTGCCGAATTGGATTCTTCCAGCGATGCTTTGACGACATTGAGATTCAAGTCAACGAATTTTTCAACGCTTTCAAACGCTTTACTGGTTAATTCCGTCATCAATGCGATTTGCGCTTCGACATTGGATTTAGTTGCATTCGAAAATTGTTCAGGGATGGCAAACATGGGACCTCTCCTTGTGGGATAAATATGAATAAGCAAAATACGGATGAATGGACCACGCGTTAATTGTGCGGTGCAACAAGAGGTATTGTAGAACTAAATTCGGGCATGTCAATAGGCTTTCACCACCGCATATCAAATATTTATCTTTGTTGCTTGTTGGAACTTAAAGTGCATTAATGGGGATTTGCGTTAGATCAAAGCAGGTGATTCAAGTTCGCTGTATACAATAGTTTTTGACTAATTTTCCCGAGTTCAACGCTATCGATTAAACGCGATTCATCGGCCAGGCAAAGGAGTTCACCGGCAAGGATATGGTAGACTTCAGCAGGTTCGGACAGCTGGCGGACGCGGGAGAATGGCAAGGCGAGATGGCAACCGGCGCTGCTGGAACGCTGATGGTCCGCAGGTGCATGCGCGGCAATGCACAAGAGCAGCTTGGCAGGTTGGGCGGGGGGAGGTTTTACCTGCGTCGTTCTTTCCCGTCTTTGGCGTCGCACAAAAATCGAATCGACCGCTTTCATCGCGGCATTCCGACACAAGTAAATTACGGAGAATCCATTTGAATCTTGATTTTGGCATGCAATTGCCGCAATTCTATACACGCGACGGTCTGCATACGCTTGATCAACGCTTTTTGCAGGACATTGAGGCGGCAGCGCCTGCATTGTCAGAACAGTTGCGGCAGGCGCGGCAACAGCCGGAGGCGTTAACGCCCTTGCAGGAATCGGCATTATTGATCGCGCTCGGACCCTACGTCGAAGACTTTATCGCCAAACTATTCAGAATTGAAGCACAGGTTGCGGCGCTGGCAGCAAGCCACCATGCACTGGCGCCGCTCTATGTGATCAAGCGTCAGTTTGTGCAGCGCAATGCCGCCAAAAAAATCAGCCCGGACGAAGCGGCGACTATCGACGGCCCGCTGTTGCGCGCGCAGCTTGCCGAATGGTTTGACGGCAAATTCGACGAGCTGACTTTCGCGCACCATGTGCAGGGCTGGCTGGAAGATGACGCTACCCATGCCGAGAAGCTGGAAATCGCCAAACGTTATGCTGCATGGGCATTTCACACCGCAGCCGGGCAGGAAGCCCATCGCGGCGACGTCCTGTTTCGCGGAGCACATGGCGTAGATCCGTTAAATCTGGTGCCGAGCGCGCAAAAAAGCGAGCGGGACGGCTATAGCGTTTTCACAATCCAGCCGAGCCATATCCGGCGCCGCGAAGGATTCGCGCTGACCGACCAGGGCACCGACCTGCGCGGTGCGCTCGATCAGGCTAACTATTGCATCTTCTGCCACATGCAGGGCAAGGATTCGTGTTCCAAAGGCCTGAAGGAGAAGGCGCCGAAAGACGGCGCCCCGTTATTGGGCAAGGCTGCTTACAAAAAATCGTTTTTCAAGGTGACGCAGGCCGGTTGCCCCCTGTCGGAAAAGATTTCGGAATTTCATACATTGAAGGCAAGCGGCAATGCGGTTGCCGCGCTGGCGATGATTACCGTCGACAATCCGATGGTGGCCGCGACCGGTCACCGGATCTGCAACGACTGCATGAAGTCATGCATCTATCAAAAGCAGGAGCCGGTCAATATACCGGAAATCGAAACGCGCACCTTGAAGGATGTGCTGGACTTGCCGTACGGGTTTGAAATTTACTCGCTGCTGACGCGCTGGAATCCGCTCAACCTGCGCCGCCCTTATCCGCGCGCGCGCACCGGTTATCGGGTACTGGTGACCGGCCTCGGGCCTGCCGGTTATACGCTGGCGCATTACCTGCTTAACGAAGGACATACGGTGATCGGGATCGACGGCCTGAAAATCGAGCCGTTGCCGGAAACCGTTTGCGGCGTCCGCAGCGACGGCTCGCGCACATCGTTCGAGCCGGTCGAACGCATAGCCGACTTATATGAACCGCTGGAAGACCGTATTCTGGCCGGTTTCGGCGGCGTCGCCGAATATGGCATCACCGTTCGCTGGAACAAGAACTTTCTCAAAGTGGTGCGCCTGCTACTGGAACGACGGCCGGAATTTTCAATGTTCGGCGGCGTGCGTTTCGGCGGCACGCTGACCGAACAGGATGCTTTTGAACTCGGCTTCGACCACATTGCGCTGGCGATGGGCGCCGGACGGCCCACGGTGCTCGATATTCCGAACGGCCTCGCGCGCGGCGTGCGCACCGCATCGGATTTCCTGATGGCTTTGCAACTGACCGGCGCGGCCAAGGCCGATTCGTTGGCCAACATGCAATTGCGCTTGCCGGTTATCGTGATCGGCGGCGGTTTGACCGGAATCGACACCGCGACCGAGTCGCTGGCCTACTATCCGGTTCAGGTGGAAAAATTTCTGTTGCGCTATGAACAATTGTGCAAAGAGGTGGGCGAGACGCAGGTTCGGGCCGCCTGGAGCAGCGAAGATGCCGAAGTCGCGACTGAATTCCTGCAACACGCGCAGGCGATCCGCACCGAGCGGGAGCGGGCCGCTGCCGCCGGCCAGACGCCGAAAATTCTGGAATTGCTGCAGAGCTGGGGCGGCGTGACCTTGGCTTACCGTAAACGGATGATCGACAGCCCGGCCTATACGCTCAACCATGAAGAGGTCGAAAAAGCATTGGAAGAAGGGATAACCTATGCAGAGTGCCTGAGTCCGGTAGCGATCGAAGTCGATGCTGCAGGCGCGGCCAAGTCGATGCGCATGCGCACGCAAGTCCTGGATGCCGACGGCAAATGGGCGGACGGTCAGGAAATGAGTTTCGCTGCGCGCTCGATTTTCATTGCGGCGGGCACTCAGCCCAATACCGTGCTGGCGCGCGAAGACGCGTCGCGTTTCCGGCTCGATGGAAAGTACTTTGCCGCGTGCGACGAGCAAGGCAACCCGGTCGTCCCGGAAAAGGAAATTTCCAAGCCGGAGCAAGCGCAGGTGCTGCTGAGCAAAGCGGATAACGGAAAATTCGTTTCCTTCTTCGGCGATTTGCATCCATCCTATTTCGGCAACGTGGTTAAGGCAATGGGGTCGGCCAGGCAAGGCTATCCGCTGGTGTCGCGCGTGCTCGCGCAGCAGGCGCCGGCCAGTGCGGAAGACGATGCAGCGTTCTTTGCCCGCCTCAACGCCGGCATGCGCGCTACCGTGCATGCGGTTAGCCGCCTGACGCCGACGATAGTCGAAATTGTGTTGCATGCGCCGTTTGCCGCGGCGCGGTTCCAGCCGGGGCAGTTTTTCCGGTTGCAGAATTACGATGCATTGTCGCCCGTTGTGCGCGGCACGCGGATGACGATGGAGGGTCTTGCATTGACCGGCGCCTGGGTAGACGTGGAACGCGGGCTGGTGGCCTGCATCGTGCTGGAAATGGGCGGCTCAGCCGATCTGGTCGCCACGTTGCAGCCGGGCGAACCGGTGGTGTTGATGGGCCCGACCGGCGCGCCTACCCATATCGTCCCTGATGAAACGGTGATGCTGGTGGGTGGCGGATTAGGCAATGCCGTGCTGTTTTCAATCGGCGCCGCATTCCGCGCCGCCGGGTCCAAAGTGTTGTATTTTGCCGGCTACAAGAAGCTGATCGATCGTTACAAGGTGGCGGAAATCGAAGCGGCTGCCGATGTGATTGTCTGGTGTAGCGATGAAGCGCCAGGATTTGTGCCGAATCGGCCGCAAGACAAAACCTTTGTCGGCAACATCGTGCAGGCGATTGCCGGCTATGCGCAGGGCGACTTGGGGGAGCAACCGATCGCCACTGACAAGGTCGACCGGATTATTGCGATCGGTTCCGATCGCATGATGGCTGCAGTCGCGCTGGCGCGCCATAACGAACTGAAGCCATTCCTGAAAGCCGGTCACTTCGCGATCGGGTCGATCAATTCGCCGATGCAATGCATGATGAAGGAAATCTGCGCCCAATGCCTGCAACCGCATCGCGATCCGAAAACCGGAAAGGTTACCTATGTATTTTCCTGTTTTAACCAGGACCAGCCGCTCGACAGGGTCGATTTCGCAGGATTGAATTCGCGTCTGCAGCAAAATTCGCTACAGGAGAAACTGACAGTGAAGTGGATCGCCGGCTGTCTTGCCGCAGAGCGCGAGCAATCTGGTAATTTTATGCAAAAACCGTGACAATTAACACACTTTTTAATAATAACATTTAGGGTGATAACCATGAACCAAAGCTCTAGCCTCAGCATTCTTGAACAGTTCGGCCCCCGTGAAGCGATGGAATACGATGTGGTCGTGGTGGGCGGTGGTCCCGCAGGCTTGTCGGCTGCGATCAAGTTGAAGCAACTGGCGGCGGAGCAGGGCAAAGAGGTATCGGTATGCGTGCTGGAAAAAGGAGGCGAGCTGGGCGCCCACATTCTTTCGGGCGCGGTGATGGATCCGAAAGCGCTGACTGAATTATTCCCGAACTGGAAGGAATTGGGCGCGCCGTTAAATACGCCGGTCACCGAGGACCGGGTGCTGGTCCTGACGGAAAACAAGGGATACCAGGTGCCGAACTGGATGTTACAGGCCAGTGTGCACAACAACGGTTGTTACATTATCTCTCTTGCCAATGTCGTGCGCTGGCTAGGCCAGCAAGCCGAGGCGCTTGGGGTAGAAATATTTCCGGGCTTTCCGGCTGCCGAGATACTGTATAACGCAGATGGCTCGGTCAAGGGCGTGGCAACCGGCAATATGGGCGTCGATCGCGATGGCAAGCCGACCGCCAACTTCCAGCTAGGAATGGAGTTGCATGCCAGGTACACGCTGTTTGCCGAAGGCACGCGCGGCCATCTGGGCAAGCAGTTGATGACGAAATACGATCTGAACCAGGGCAAGGACCCGCAGTCGTATGGTATCGGCATCAAGGAGTTATGGGAAATCGATCCGAAAAAGCACAAGCCCGGCCTGGTCATGCATGCCATGGGCTGGCCGCTGATGAGCCAATACAGCGGCTCTTTCCTCTACCATATGGAAGACAATCAGGTTGCGGTCGGTTATATAGTCGGCCTCGCCTATGAAAATCCCTATCTCTCTCCTTTTGAGGAATTTCAGCGCGTCAAAACGCATCCGGCATTTCGCGCTTTCCTTGAAGGCGGCAAGCGTATTTCATACGGCGCACGCGCGATTACTTCCGGCGGTTTGCAGTGTCTGCCCAAGCTGGCGTTCCCGGGCGGCGCGTTGATCGGTTGCGATGCAGGTTTTCTGAACATGAGCCGCATCAAGGGCAGCCACGCTGCCATCAAGAGCGGTATGCTGGCGGCTGAAGCAGCTTTTGACGCATTGGCTGCAGGGCGGCAACACGATGAATTGACGTCCTTTGCACAGGCATTCGAAAAATCCTGGCTGCATCAGGAGCTGCATCTGGCGCGCAATGTGAAACCTTTATTGAAAAAAGGAGCTTTCGGTTCACCGTGGGTATGGCTGGACCAGATGGTTTTCCGCGGCAAAGCGCCATGGACCCTGCATCATTCCGAACCCGATAACGCATGCCTGAAACCAGCTTTGCAATTCAAGCCTATCGACTACCCTAAACCGGACAACAAACTGACGTTCGACCGTCTGACTTCGGTGTTTCTTTCCAATACCAACCACGCTGAAGACCAGCCCATTCATCTGACGTTGCGCGATGCCAGTGTGCCGGTCAACATCAACCTGGCGACCTATGCCGGCCCGGAGGCGCGCTATTGCCCGGCGGGCGTGTACGAATTCGTCAAAACGGAAGAGGGGGCGGATCGCTTGCAAATCAATGCGCAAAATTGCGTGCATTGCAAAACCTGCGATATCAAAGACCCGACCCAGAATATCGTGTGGGTCACGCCTGAAGGGGGCGGCGGGCCGAATTACCCGAATATGTGATGCAAGGAGAAGACTGCAAAGGCAGTCTTTGAATTATCCCCCTGGCAAAGCCCTGATCGTTACCCACAAGTCGTCAGCTATGCACCCCTCGCCCGCAAGCGGGAGAGGGGCCGGGGGAGAGGGTGCTTGCAAGAGCGAAGGTTTTTCAATCGCTTAATTAACCCGCAGGTGCTGCAGCATATTTATGTTAGGCCGCGCAACGCCGCCCTGCAACATAAAAGGGAGTCCTCCAATTGGCCCAAGCACCTGCCGATAGCAGCGATGGCGCTACCGTCGTCATCACCCACCGAATCCGCAACGACAAGAGTGCCGAGTACGAGCGCTGGCTAGAGGAGATCGCGCCGATTTGTCGGGCGTCGCCGGGCATCTTGGACTGGCATATAGTGCGCCCGATCCCGGGCATAACAGAGACTTTCACGATTATCATCCGGTTCGATACGACGGAGCATTTAAAAAATTGGATGGAGTCGAGCGAGCGTGAGCAGCTGATAGCGAAGGTCCAACCGCTCTTTGTCGGAGCCGACGATTTCTACATCAGCAGTGGCTTGGACTTCTGGTTCACTCCTGCCGGTTCCAAAGCGAAAGTACCGGTCCGTTGGAAACAGTACCTGATCACGTGGTCCGCGATCTATCCGCTGGCGCTTTGTGTTCCGTTTATTATCACCCCCTTGCTCCGACTGGCCGGGATTCCTGTCAGCCTACCA
>JBIODP010000071.1:0-9878 GCA_044445195.1 Burkholderiales bacterium
GAAGCAGCGTCAGGTAGAGTTTCAGGCGATCGTTGGCCGTGAGCGCCGACTTGACCCACGCAGGCATCAACAGGGATTGCTGCCCCAGCGATGCAACGGCTTTTTCTTTGAGCATGGAAATTCTCTATCGGCAGACTATGCCGCTCAATATTCTATCGACCCAAAATGTCAAATCGATGACCTCTCGCCGTCTTCCGGCACCCTCTTAATCATTCTACAATGAGGACCGGCATAAACATAGAAGTAGAAGATTCCGGCTTGATTGTTATCAATGTTAAGTCAAAATCCGCAGCCGAATTATGCGATGGCGAGCTATGCTATGGCTTATGTTATCGTTGCCTCACATTCATGCGGGAGAGGCCATGTATCACGAAGCGGTGAAGGGGCGTCATCAGAGACTCTGGAGCTGGCGGGACCCTGCCGCATTAGCGCTGATACTCTTCGTCCTGATGCTGATCGGTTCCGGCGCGCGCCAGATGCTGGCCCCCTTCGTGGCAGCCCAAAGTCCTGCCATATCGCTGTCGCCCTCGAGTTTGCCCCTGTACGCACTGCGCACGACGATGCGCATGCTGGCGGCGATGGCCGCTTCGCTGATTTTCACCTTCACCTACGCTACCCTTGCCGCGAAGAGCCGCCGTGCCGAACGCGTGTTGATTCCCGTGCTCGACGTATTGCAGTCGGTGCCTATCCTCGGCTATTTGTCGTTTACCGTCGCGTTCTTCGTGGCATTGTTTCCCGGTCAATGGCTGGGTCCGGAGTTGGCGGCCATCTTTGCCATTTTTACGAGTCAGGCCTGGAACATGACGTTCAGCTTCTATCAATCGCTCACAACGGTGCCGCGCGACCTGGACGAAGCCAGCCGCAGCTTTCGCTCGACCGCCTGGCAACGCTTCTGGCGGCTGGACGTGCCATTTGCCATACCGGGGCTGGTATGGAACATGATGATGTCGATGTCCGGAGGCTGGTTTTTCGTGGTGGCCAGCGAAGCCATCTCGGTGGGTAATCTGCGCATCACGCTGCCGGGAGTAGGCTCCTACGTCGCGCTGGCGATCGAACAGCGCAATCTCGCTGCGATTGGCTGGGCGATCGTTGCGATGAGCATTACCATTGCGTTATACGACCAATTGCTATTCAGGCCGCTGGTCGCCTGGGCCGACCGGTTCCGCTTCGATCAGACGGCGGCGCAGATCACGCCAAGGAGCTGGGTGCTGGAACTATTTCGGCGCGCGAATTTTTTTGGGCCGCTAGGCAAATCGATTGCAACGGGTGCGCAGGCGATGATGCGGGCGCGCCTCGCGCTGCGGCCGCACATCGTGCTGCCTCGCACATGGCAACCATCCGCGCGGGTGCTGGATGCGGTATGGGCTGCACTCATCTTCATCGGCCTGGCCTGTATTATCTGGTGGCTGTTCAAATTCGCCGAGGGCAAGCTGTCGTGGAACGATGCCCTGGAAGCCGTCGCCAACGGAGGGTTAACGCTGGTCCGGGTCATGGTGCTGGTTGCACTGGCTACACTGGTATGGGTGCCCATCGGCATTGCCATCGGCCTGCGTCCCCATCTGGCCGAGAAAGTACAACCGGTGGCGCAATTCCTGGCGGCGTTTCCAGCGAACCTGCTGTTCCCGATTGCAGTCGTCGCTATCGTGCATTATCGCCTGACGCCCGGCATTTGGCTGTGCCCGTTGATGATTCTTGGCACGCAATGGTACATCCTCTTCAACGTGATCGCCGGTGCAAGCGCCATGCCGACCGACTTGCGCGAGGCGGCGAGCAGCTTTCGCATCAGCGGCTGGCGCTGGTGGCGCGACGTCATGCTGCCCGGCGTCTTTCCCTATTACATAACTGGCGCCATTACCGCGTCCGGCGGCGCATGGAACGCCAGCATCGTTTCCGAAGCAGTGAGTTGGGGACCGACCAAGCTGAGCGCCGGCGGCCTCGGCGCCTATATCGCTCACATGACGGAGGCCGGCGACTTTCCCCGGATCGCGCTCGGCATTGCCGTCATGTCGGTGCTGGTGGTCGGCATGAATCGGCTGCTGTGGCGACCTTTGTATGCGCTGGCCGAACGCCGCACCCGACTTGACTAACGAAATATGCCATGAACCCAGATACCAATACCAGCATCATCGAATTGCGCAAGGTCTCGATGACTTTCCCCCAAGCGCCGGGCCAACCGCACACGGTGTTGCAAGACATCGACCTGTCCTTGCGCAGCGGCGAAATCGTCGGCCTTCTGGGCCGTTCCGGCTCGGGCAAATCGACCTTGTTGCGCATTGCGGCAGGATTGATCAAGCCGACTGCCGGCGACGTCCTCTACCGCGGGGCTGCGTTGACCGGCCCCTCCGAAGGCATCTCGGTGGTATTCCAGACGTTTGCTTTGTATCCCTGGCTGACTGTGCTGGACAACGTGCGGGCAGGACTGGACGCGCTCTCGCTGCCGCGCGCCGAAGCGCGCCGCCGCTCTCTGGAAGCCATCCGCCTGATCGGTCTGGACGGCTACCAGTCGGCCTATCCGCGAGAATTATCCGGCGGCATGCGCCAGCGCGTCGGCTTTGCGCGAGCCCAGGTATCCGAACCGATCATGCTGTTGATGGACGAGCCGTTCTCCGCGCTGGATGTGCTGACGGCTGAGAGTCTGCGTTCGGAATTCCTGGATTTGTGGCTGGCGCGCCAACTATCTACCCAGTCGGTGCTGATGGTCACGCACAACATCGAAGAAGCATTGCTGATGTGCGACCGCATCCTGGTGCTCGCGCCGAACCCAGGCCACATCTTTGCTGAAATTCCCGTTTCGCTGCCGCACCCGCGGGACCGGCTCGATCCCGCCTTTCGCGAGGTGTCCGAACATATCTACGACTTGATGACCGAACGCCTTGCCTCGTCGGATAGCGCGCAAGGCCATCCGGGCCACGGCCTCGCCCAGATATTGCGCAATGTGTCATCCACCCAGATCGTCGGTCTGATAGAGAAACTGGAGCCGTTACCGTCCGCAGCCGGCGCCCGGCTCACCGAGCTTGCCGACAAGTTGGGTTTGAGTATCGGCGAATTATTGCCGATTGCCGAGGTGTTGCACATACTGGACTTCGCCGAGTTGAAAGACGGCTGCCTGACGCTAACTGCGGGGGGGCGCGCCTTCGAGCAAAGCATTGCGGCAGAACGCAAGCGGCTGTTCGGCGAGCACCTGCTGCGATTCGTGCCGCTCGCCGCGCATATACATCGCGTGCTGGTCGAACGCGACGACCACCAGGCCCCGCGCCGGCGTTTCAGTTCCGAGCTGGAAGATCACCTGAACCGCCACGACGCCGAACACATGCTGCTGATGATCACCGGATGGGCGCGCTATGCGGAACTATTTGCCTACGACGACAAACGACGGATTTTCAGCCTGAGCTAGTTCCGTAGTGCGCAATTATAGGGAAATAATTGGACACATTCATCGATAGCGCCCATTTCTATAATGGTTAAAACGGATTTGCCAAGTCAATGCGAAACACATTTCGCCGCAACATATCGTGTATCATGGAAAAAATTTTTATTACCATGTCAGCGCCCAATGCGCTATCATTCCTGCGAAAGCGGAAACCATCATGCGATCCAGTCCGAACTCGCTTTCGCAACGTAGACAAAATGCCGCAACGCTATAACGCGCAGATTCCAGTCGAATTCAAACCACCGTTTGAATTCGACATACATGGAAACATGTCAATCTTTGAGTCGACGGCCAAACTTGAAGGAATTCACGAATTTGCAAACCGTTATGTCGAAGAGTGGTTGCTGTGGCATCGTTCAGGCAGCCTCGACGCCCGTGTATGCGACATTGCGGCGCTGCTGATTTCCACGATTCATTGTACCTATCTGCTCAAATATTCCACGGACCGCATCTTCGACTGGATTGAAAAATCATTTTTTTTGAATAATCTCAGCGAAACTATTCCGATACGGATTGCAGACTATTCCGCGAAAACCTTGGGTGTATTACAGGCCCTCAGACCGACAATTTCATCGGATGCCAAAACGCGAAAGCTGGATGAATGCGACGATCTGCTTCGGTTTGCGCTCCCAATAGAACGCCTCCTCATTCTTGGCGGAGACCATCGCCTTAACATCGATCGGACAAGCTTATTAAATGGTTACGGCTGCAGACCGTTTCCCCGCCCCGAGGCAATTACCTTTTCTTCATCCACCGCAACATCGATATCGAAGCATGCGTTTGATTTGGTTGAGATGCGTCGAAAACGCTTTATCGGCGACGCCATTTCGAACGGACTTTCTTCGACCGTGGCCAGTTTGTCGCAGGAGGTGCGCGATGGGATTTGTCGACAGATCGGTCTTGGGCCGGATATTGCCGACGTGATTATAGCTGCCTCCGGAACGGACAGTTCCCTCATCGCTCATGGCATTACCCAGCTTATTTCAGTTGGTCCGATGACGACACTGATCGTTGGCATCGACGAGTCGGGGTCCGGTGTAAAGCTTGCGTTGCAGCAAAAGCATTTTGCCGACAACACAGCCCTGTCGCACACGGTTCAAAAAGGCCAGCCGCTGTCAACTGCAAGCATTGTTGAATCACAAATCGACATTCCTGTTCGAACTGAATTGGGCGAGGCTATCCCGGCAACGTTCCTGGATAAACAGGTGCGCGATTTGGTCACGGCCGGCGTCGAGTCTGGCAGCCACGTCGTGGTTCATGCTATGGATCACTCGAAACTAGGGTATTCAGGCCCGTCAAAAGCGTTGCTTTTAGAACTCAAGAAACATTTTCGAAACAAAGTAAGCATCGTGGTCGATGCCTGCCAAATGAGGCTGGACAGGGAAGACATCGTCGAGTATCTCGAGAATGAGCTGATCGTCATCATTACCGGCTCCAAATATTTCACCGGGCCTCCGTTTTCCGGCGCCATTCTGGTCCCTGAAAACATTGTGCGTCACGTGCTGGAAAAAGGGGCCAAACTGGCTGCAGGTTTTAACTTGTATTGCGCTGAGTATGACTTTTCGCCGCGTTTGCGAAAGCTCGTTACCGGGCACAGCGGCGATGTCAATCTGGGGTCCTTGTTCCGATGGACTGCGGCGATTTCGGAGATGGAAAGATATTTTGATATCCCTCCGCTGATTCGCATCAAGGCGGTGGCGCAATTTTGCGATCGCGTGGAAACCCTGTTGCTCGACGCCCCATTTCTCGAACTGCAATACGACAATGCGTGCGGGCGCAGGTTCTCAAGCATGGAAGAGGGTGAATTAAGCGGTCGCAGAATGATTTTTCCGTTTTTCCTATCCACCCTTCACCGGGATGTCAGAAAGACGTGCACCGAATTGCAAATGCGCGAAATTTATGCTTTGCTGAATCAGGATTGCTCCGACCTCATGCCTTATGCAAACGCCAGGGAATATCGGCTTCTGGCTCAGAAGTGCCACGTCGGGCAACCTGTTGCCATCGCTCATCGATCTGGACTCAAAACCGCGGTCCTCCGAATCAGTGTCGGCGCGCGCGTATTTTCGGAAAGCTATTCAAAAAATTCGGGTAGAATCGTCAGTGCGTTAATCGAAGACGAACTTTGGCAAATTGGCGTCATCCTGGCAAAGATCGAGCTTCTGCTTGGTAAGTTTTCGCATGATGAGGCTTTGCGATAAAGAAATTATTTGGCCGTATCTTGTTCGGCGAAAAAAGATTTCATCTGGAAATGTTCGATAATCATTGAAATCTTGATTTTCAACATCGCAAAACGCACCGGGGTGGTTCTGTGAACCCCCTATTTGCGGGAAACTGCGGAGAATGGGTGCGATTCAAACTCATGTGGAATTGAAAACGCTTTTCGATTCGCCATAACCGGAATATCAACATGAAGGCAGTTATCCTCGCAGGCGGATTGGGCACCCGCCTCAGCGAAGAAACCACAGTCAAGCCTAAACCGATGGTGGAAATCGGCGGCAAGCCGATCCTGTGGCACATCATGAAAGGTTATTCTTTCCATGGCATCAATGAGTTTGTCATTTGCTGCGGTTACAAGGGCTATGTGATCAAGGAGTATTTTGCCAACTATTTTTTGCATACTTCGGACGTTACATTCGACATGCAAAATAATGCAATGGAAGTCCATACCCGCCACGCCGAGCCATGGAAAGTAACCTTGGTCGATACCGGTGACGACACATCGACAGGTGGCCGGTTAAAGCGCGTGGAGCCCTATGTGCGCGATGAAGAAGTGTTCTGCTTTACCTATGGCGATGGCGTCGGCGACGTCGATATCGGCGAACTGATCAAGTTTCACCTAGCGCACGGAAAACGCGCCACAATCACCGCCGTCCAGCCGCCAGGAAGATTCGGCGCACTTAACCTTGACGGCCACCGGATCAACAGTTTTCAGGAAAAACCTCAAGGCGACGGCGCATGGATCAATGGCGGCTTCTTCGTGCTTTCCCCCAAAGTCATCGACACCATCCGGAATGACGCCACCGCCTGGGAAAAACAGCCGATGGAACAACTGGCGCAAGAAGGGCAATTGGACGCCTATTTCCACAATGGGTTCTGGCAGCCGATGGATACGTTACGCGACAAAAACCATCTCGAAGAACTCTGGCAGTCCGGCAAAGCCCCTTGGAAAATCTGGTCATGAATTGCGCCTTTTGGCAAAACAAGCGCGTCTTCCTGACCGGCCATACCGGCTTCAAAGGCAGCTGGCTCAGCCTCTGGCTTCAACAATCAGGCGCTGAAGTTACCGGCTATGCGCTCCATCCGCCAACCCAGCCCAGCCTGTTTGACGCCGCCGGCGTGGCGCGCGGCATGCGCTCGATCATCGGCGACGTGCGCGACGCCGACAGCATAAAACGGGCGATGGCCGAAGCCCGCCCGGAAGTCGTCATTCACATGGCTGCTCAGCCGTTGGTGCGCTACTCCTATGCCAACCCGGTGGAAACCTACGCCACCAATGTCATGGGGCTGGTGCATCTGTTCGAAGCGGTGCGCGCGACGCCCGGCATCCGCTCGGTGGTCAACGTCACCAGCGACAAGTGTTATGAAAACAAGGAGTGGCTGTGGGGCTACCGCGAGAACGAACCGATGGGCGGCTATGACCCCTACAGCAACAGCAAAGGCTGCGCCGAATTGGTGACCGCAGGCTACCGCAATTCCTATTTCAACCCGGAAAAGTATGCCGAACACGGCATTGCGCTCGCCAGCGCCCGCGCCGGCAATGTGATCGGCGGCGGCGACTGGGCCCTGGACCGGCTGATACCGGACATGCTGCGCGCCATCAGCTGCGGCGAAGCGGTGCGCATCCGCAATCCCGACGCGATCCGGCCTTGGCAACATGTGCTGGAACCGCTGAGCGGATATCTGATGCTGGCCGAAGCGCTCTATGACAAAGGCCCCCGGTATGCCGAAGGCTGGAACTTCGGCCCGCATGACGCCGATGCCAAACCCGTCGCGTGGATCATCGAGCGGCTCACCCACGCATGGGGGGAAGGCGCAACGTGGGAGCCGGATGGTCAGCCGCAACCCCATGAAGCAGCGACCCTCAAACTGGATTGCTCCAAAGCCCGCACGCGTCTTGCATGGCGCCCGCGCTGGAACATCGGGCAAGCTATCGAGAAAATCGTCGAATGGCATAAAGCATGCGATCAAGGCGCAGACATGCGCCAAATGACGCTAGACCAAATCGACGCCTATCGAATATCCTGAAGACGCACGAAATGAACAAAGATCGACTCAGAGAGCAGATCATTCAACTGGTCGCCGAATACGGCGCGCTGGCGTCTGCGCCCGTTGCGTTTGACCCCGGCAAAACGGCCGTGCCGCCGGCAGGCAAAGTCATCGGCGCCAGGGAAATGCAGTTGATGGTCGAGGCCTCTCTTGACGGATGGCTCACCACCGGCCGCTTCAACGAAAAGTTCGAAGCGCGCCTCGCCGCATATCTGGGCGTGCAACACCTGATCACGGTCAATTCAGGCTCGTCCGCCAACCTGGTTACCTTCAATACCCTGACTTCCCCCAAATTAGGCGACCGCGCCATCCTGCCCGGCGACGAAGTGATCGGCGTAGCGGCGGGCTTTCCCACCACCGTCAATCCGATCCTGCAATTCGGCGCGGTGCCGGTCTTTGTCGATGTCGAACTGGGCACTTACAACATCGACGCTGCCAAGATTGAAGCCGCTGTCTCCGGCAAGACCAAAGCCGTCATGCTGGCGCATACGCTGGGCAACCCATACAATCTGGAAGCGATTGTCGCACTGTGCAAAAAGCATGGTCTCTGGCTGATTGAAGATTGTTGCGACGCGCTCGGCTCCACCTATGACGGCAAACTGGTCGGCACCTTTGGCGATATCGGCACGTTAAGCTTCTACCCGGCCCACCACATCACGATGGGCGAAGGCGGCGCAGTCTTCACCAATAACGGCGAACTCAGGCAAATCGCCGAATCGTTCCGCGACTGGGGCCGCGATTGCTATTGCGCTCCCGGCAAGGACAACACCTGCGGCAAGCGCTTCTGCTGGCAGCTTGGCACGCTGCCGCAAGGCTACGACCACAAATACACCTACTCGCATCTTGGCTACAACCTCAAGATCACCGACATGCAAGCTGCCTGCGGCCTGGCGCAGATGGATCGCCTGGAAGGTTTCATCGAAGCCCGCAAACGCAACTTCGCTTATCTGAAAGACCGCTTGAAAAGCTGCGAAGAATTTCTCATCCTGCCGGAAGCGACGCCCCATTCCGATCCGTCCTGGTTTGGATTCCCGATGACGCTCAAGCCGGCAGCCAAGGTCGACCGCGTGGATCTGCTGACCTACCTCGACCAATACAAGATCGGCACGCGACTGCTGTTTGCCGGCAACCTGACGCGTCAGCCAGCCATGATCGGCCGCAACTACCGCGTGTCCGGCGAACTGATCAACACCGATCGCGTAATGAACGATACGTTTTGGATTGGCGTCTACCCCGGATTGAGCGAAGCAATGCTTAGTTTCGCGGCTGAAAAACTTGAGGCGTTCTTCGGCGTGAATTTTTAGATGGTCGAATTCACATCGATTTACGTCCTTGGAATCAATGCTTATCATGGCGATTCATCGGCGTGCCTGACCCGGGATGGGATTTTGTTGGCGGCGGCGGAAGAGGAACGTTTCAGAAGAATCAAACACTGTGCCGGATTCCCCAGTGCAGCCATCGGTTACTGCCTGGAGACGGCAGGGATACCGCTGTCGCGGCTTGACCACGTTGCGATCAATCGCGACTCACCAGTCGACTTGCTACAGGAAGTTGGTTTTGCGCTGAAAAAACGTCCGGATTTCGGCATGGTTCTGGAACGGCTTAAAAACGCTAAACAATGGTGCTCGATAGAAGAAAGTTTCGCCGAAACATTTCCGGGCGAAGCCCTGAAAGCGCAGGTTCATCATGTTGAACATCATCATGCGCATCTTTCATCGGCTTTTTACGTGTCGCCTTTTGAAAAAGCCGTAGTCGCATCAGTTGACGGATTCGGCGATTTCGCGAGCGCCGCCTGGGGTGTGGGAAAAGGCTCGGAAATCTCGATCGACGACAAGGTGTATTTTCCGCATTCTCTGGGGATTTTTTACCAGGCGTTAACGCAATATATCGGCTTCCCTCATTACGGCGATGAATATAAGGTAATGGGGCTTGCGCCCTATGGCGAGCCAAAGTTTATCGATGAAATGAGACAAATTGTCTTGTTGCAGGAAGACGGTTCATATCGCTTGAATCTCGATTATTTTGTGCACCACAAGGAAACAGCGGAGGTCGAGTGGAAAAACGGCGTCCCTTCCGCAGGCTTGCTCTTTTCAGCAAAACTGGAATCGCTTCTGGGACCGAAACGAGGCGAGAAAGAGGAGCTGACGCAAAAGCACAAGGATATGGCAAGATCGATCCAAGC
>JBIODP010000072.1:0-9855 GCA_044445195.1 Burkholderiales bacterium
GTCTTGGAAGTACCACACCAATAATTTGGAAGCCCGACACCTTCAAAGGAAAGAAACAAAACGAATTTTACGAACAAGCATGTGGTTTCGGTTTACGATCGGGGATTACCTACCCTGTTCATGGAGCATCCGGTGAATTTGGCATGTTGAGCTTTGTTTCCAACGATCTCGAACATGTGGCGAAGAACGAATGTTTCGATGCTTTGGCACATTTTTCGCTGATACGCGACTACGTATTTGAATCGTCTCTGAAATTTCTCGGAAGTTCGGATTATGAGCAAGATTCCGTTGCACTGACCAGTCGAGAACTTGAATGTTTGAAGTGGATCATGGAGGGAAAGTCGTCCTGGGAAATTTCCAATATCCTTCGTCGCTCGGAATCCGCAGTTAACTTTCACGTAACTAATTTGAAACGAAAATTTAACGTCAATACCCGACAGCAGGCGGTTGTCAAAGCAATCAAAATGGGAATGCTCTCCCCGCCCTGATACCGAATAATTTTTCAATTGAAGTCAGCCAATTTTCCCGCAGTGAAAAAGTCATCAACTCAGTTCCAACGTTGCCAGTATGGGTGCATGATCAGACAATTTCGCCCATTGGGCGCCATGCAGCACCTGCACGGATTGCACGGTAAAACCGCGCACGTAGATCCGGTCAAGCCGCAGCCATGGCAAGCCGGCGGGAAAGGTCCGCGCCGACTTGAGTTTTGGCTTGCGCCCGCCCAGTTGCCGCAGCAGCGTGCTGAAGCCCGACGCCTCGCGACTGTCGAACACCTCGGTTACCCCGAGCCGGTTGCGCAATTCCGCGCTTAACCGGTTACCCCAGTCGTTGAAATCGCCGGCGATGATAAGCGGTTCGCCGCCATTCGCCGAAGCGAGCACCGCTTCGATCAGTGCCTGGGTCTGCCGCTTTCTGCTGCCGGCAAACAAACCGAGATGCACGACGTAGCAATGCACGTCGCCCTCAGGCGTCTGCACCACACAATGCAAAATCCCGCGCTGCTCGAAAGCGTGGTCGGAAATATCCTGGTTGCGGCTGGAGCCGATCGGATAACTGCTGAGCAATGCATTTCCATGATGGCCATGATCGTAGACTGCATTCATGCCGTACGCAGAATAATGCGAATCTCCTGCCAGAAACTCGTGCTGCGCCTGTTCCGGCCATGTGGTGGCATGGCGTAGCGCATACCGGTCATGGCGCCCCTGCACTTCCTGCAAGAACAGGATGTCGGCATTCATCGCCGTCAATGCCTGCTTCAATGCCTGAATGCGCGGAACGCCGCGAAATGCGCTCACACCTTTGTGGATATTGTAGGTAGCAATGCGAAGTTCCATACGCCTCATTCTACACCTGCGTTACCGGCATCCGGGCGCACTCCGGCGGCAGTTCGGGCAACGAAGCGTAAGAAATTAACCGGCTTGCCGGATCGACAATTGCAAAATTGCCGCCGCATTGGAGGGTGAAAAACATTTATCCGCAGCCTCCCGGTAAGGCAGCCACATATAATGCGTATGTTCGCGCGGGTTCAGCGTCACCGGGACGGCGCGCGGCACGACCAAGCCGAACACATGCTCGTTATTGTGCGTGACGCCGGGCGCATAGCGATGACGCCAAATCGGATAAATTTCATAGATGTTGGACAGATGCCAGTCCCGCAACGCATCCTGCGATACCGATGCTGCGCCAACCGGCTCGCCGAAGCGAATGCCGGTTTCCTCCGCAACCTCCCGCACCGCCGTATCGCGCAAAGGCTCGTCCGGCGTATCTTTGGAACCGGTAACCGATTGCCAAAATCCAGGCTGATCGGCACGCTCGATCAGCAATACTTCCAGCATATCGGTATGAATCACGACCAGCACCGATTCTGGAATTTTAAACACTACTAGGCTTTCACCGCAGGCTCGACATTGCGCAAGCGAATATGCAGTTCGCGCAATTGCTTTTCGTCCACCTCCGACGGCGCCTGGGTCAGCAGACACTGCGCGCGCTGGGTTTTCGGGAAAGCGATCACGTCGCGAATCGATTCGGCGCCCGTCATCATCGTGACGATACGATCCAACCCGAATGCCAAGCCGCCATGCGGCGGCGCGCCGTATTGCAACGCATCGAGCAGGAAACCGAACTTGAGTTGCGCTTCTTCTGCGCCGATCTTGAGCGCGCGGAACACTTTGCTCTGCACGTCGGCCCGGTGTATACGTATCGATCCGCCGCCCAGTTCCCAACCGTTCAACACCATGTCGTAAGCTTTGGCGATACACTTGCCCGGATCGCTTTCCAGCATGTCTTCATGGCCGTCTTTCGGCGCCGTAAACGGGTGATGCGTCGCACTCCAGCGTTGCCCTTCCTCATCGTATTCGAACATCGGGAAATCGACCACCCACAACGGTTTCCAGACATCATCGAACAAGTCGTGTTTTCTCCCGAATTCGGAATGCCCGATCTTCGCGCGCAACGCGCCAATCGCATCGTTGACGACCTTGGCCTTGTCGGCGCCGAAGAAAATCAGGTCGCCGTCCTGGGCGCCGGTCAGCTCGAGGATCTGCGTCAATGCTGCATCGTGCAAATTCTTGACGATGGGCGATTGCAAACCGTCGCGTCCTTTGGCCTTTTCATTGACCTTGATATAGGCCAGCCCCTTGGCGCCATAGATCGCGACGAACTGGGTGTAGGCATCAATTTCCGAGCGCGGCATCGCAGCGCCGTTCGGCACCCTCAAACCGACCACGCGGCCGCCTTCCAGGTTCGCGGCAGCGGCGAACACTTTGAAGTCGACATCTTTCATCACCGTGGTCAAATCGGTAAACGCCAGCTTGACGCGCATATCCGGCTTATCGGAACCGTACATGCTCATGCAGGTTGCAAAACTCATCACCGGGAACGGGTTCGGCAAATCGATATTCAGCGTTTTCTTGAATACCAGACGCAGCATGTCTTCAAACATGTCGCGAATTTCCTGCTCCGACATGAACGATGTTTCACAATCGATCTGGGTAAACTCAGGCTGACGGTCGGCACGCAAATCTTCGTCCCGGAAGCACTTGGTTATCTGGTAATAGCGGTCAAAGTTGGCAACCATCAGCAATTGCTTGAACAATTGCGGCGATTGCGGCAACGCAAAGAAATGCCCCGCGTTGACCCGCGACGGCACCAGATAGTCGCGCGCGCCTTCCGGGGTCGACTTGGTCAGCATCGGCGTCTCGATATCGATAAATCCGTTTTCGTCGAGGAATTTGCGCACTTCCATCGTCACCTTGTAGCGCAAGCGCAGGTTGTTTTGCATTTGCGGGCGGCGCAAGTCGAGCACGCGATGCGTCAGTCGCGTGGTTTCGGACAAATTGTCGTCGTCAAGTTGAAACGGCGGCGTAACGGAAGGATTCAGCACTTCCAGTTCCTGGCACAGCACCTCGATCTTGCCGGATGTCAGGCTGGCATTGCTGGTGCCTTCCGGGCGCAAGCGCACCAAGCCGGTAATGCGCAGGCAAAATTCATTGCGCACTGCCTCGGCGCCCTTGAATACCTCGGCGCGATCGGGGTCGCACACGACTTGCACCAAACCTTCGCGATCGCGCAAATCGATGAAAATGACGCCACCATGGTCGCGTCGGCGATGAACCCAGCCGCACAGGCTGACAGTTTGACCAAGCAGCGCCTCAGAAGTAAGACCGCAATAATGTGTACGCATTGACATATTCAATTTCCAGTTTCAAGTTCTTCGCCGCTTTTCTGCAGCGCGGGGTTCGGTTTTTTACCTACAGGTTCGGGAGCGACGACTCCCATCGATACAATATACTTCAATGCCGCATCGACGCTCATATCAAGTTCAATCACCGACTCCCGCGGGACCATCAAAAAGAAACCTGAAGTCGGATTCGGCGTAGTCGGCACATAAATACTGATGTAGTCGCCTTGCAAATGATTCTTCACATCGCCGCCGGGCAAGCCCGTCACGAATGCGATGGTCCAGCAACCCTGACGCGGATACTCCACCAATACCGCGGTGCGAAAGGCATTGCCTGAAGACGATAACAGAGTATCCGACACTTGCTTGACGCTGGAATAAATTGCATTGACCCCTGGAATGCGGGTTAACGCCCATTCCCACCCTCGCACGATCTGGTTGCCGATAAAGTTGCGCGCCGCCAGTCCGGTAAAAAATATGATCAGCAGGGTGAAGATCGTTCCCAGCAGCGGAATATGGAAACCGACCAGGGCTTCCGGCCGCCACCGTGCGGGGAGCAGCAGCAGAGACTGATCCAGCGTACCGACAATCAGACTGATTACCCAAACCGTAATGACCAGGGGAACCAGAATCAACAAGCCGGTGACGAAATATTTACGCATCGTTTGCCTTCGACAAACATGTCATACCGGGTGCGTTCCAGTTCCGTAGCAATGGCATATAGCGCGCTAAGTTGCGGTTGGGCTGGCTGTGCCGGCAGCCGGGGCCGGTGCAGATGCGCCGGACTCGGCTGCCGGCGCGGCGGTTGCAGTGGTTGCAGCAGATGCGGCAGGCGCGGCATTTGCCGCAGCGGGCACTGCAGGCGCGCTTCCGCTGCTACGAAAATCGGTTGCATACCAGCCGGTGCCTTTTAGCTGAAACCCGGCAGCGGTAAGCTGTTTTGTAAAGGTGGATTTGCCGCAGTTAGGGCATACGGTCAGGCGCGCATCCGAGATTTTTTGCAATACATCTTTGGCAAAACCACACTCTTCGCAGCGATAAGCATAAATCGGCATTGGAAATTCCCGCAAAAATCATCTAAAACCCTGAATTATAACGGTTTTGAGGGAATTTACCTTCGCTGAATGTCGAATTTAGAAGAACGAATAATGCAAATGTGCCAATATACGCATCAATACTATACTGGCGAGCACGCCTGCGCCGACATAAATGGTGATGCCCAATAGAAAATTGGTGCGTTTCTGCTGATCGACCAATCGCGTGAGCAATTCAAGCTGGTCCTGCGATGGGCGGCTAGTGGCCTGCGTCAGCGCCTGATGGAACAGCCGCGGCAACTGCGGGAATATCTGGTTATAACGCGGCGCTTCCGCTTTAAGACGTTCAAACATGCCGCGCCAGCCGACTTGCCGGTTCATCCAGCGTTCCAGGTAAGGTTTTGCGGTTATCCACAGATCGAGTTCCGGGTCAAGCTGGCGCCCCAATCCTTCAATATTGAGCAGTGTCTTTTGCAACAGCACCAGTTGCGGCTGGATTTCCACATTGAAACGGCGCGAAGTTTGAAACAGGCGTAATAACACTTGCCCAAACGAGATGTCTTTGAGAGGACGATCGAAAATCGGTTCGCAGCAGGCGCGCACAGCCGACTCCAGCTCATCGACACGGGTATCCTTCGGCACCCAACCGGACTCAATATGCGCTTCAGCCACGCGCTTGTAGTCGCGCTGAAAAAATGCCAGGAAATTCTGCGACAGGTAATTTTTGTCGAAATCGGTCAAGGTGCCGACAATGCCGAAATCCAGCGCGATATAGCGTCCGAATGTTGCCGGTTCAACCGATACCAGGATATTGCCGGGGTGCATATCGGCGTGGAAAAAACCATCGCGAAATATCTGGGTGAAAAAAATCTCGACACCGTTGCGCGATAATTTTTTCAGGTCGACGCCTTCTTCCACCAAACGGTTGATTTGCGAAATCGGAATGCCGCGCATGCGCTCCATCACAATGACCGATTCCGAACAATATTCCCAGAACATTTCCGGCACCAGCAGCAAGCCTGAATCGGCGAAATTACGGCGCAGTTGGCTGCCGTTGGCCGCTTCCCGCATCAGATCCAGTTCGTCATGCAGGTATTTGTCGAACTCGGCAACCACTTGCTTAGGCTTCAAGCGTTTACCGTCGGCCCACAATTTCTCCACCCAGCCCGCCGCGATGTGCATCAGGGAGACATCTTCATCGATTGACTTCTTCATGCCGGGCCGCAATACCTTGACGGCGACTTCCGTGCCATTTTTCAGGGTTGCGAAATGCACCTGGGCAATCGATGCCGATGCAACCGGATCGCGTTCAAAATGCGCAAACAACTGGTTCGGATGCGCGCCCAGCGATGCCTTGATTTGAGCAATGGCAAGATCGGAATCGAAAGGCGGAACCCGGTCCTGCAAGCGGGCGAGTTCATCGGCGATATCAGCCGGCATCAAGTCGCGGCGGGTCGACAATACCTGCCCGAACTTCACGAAAATCGGCCCCAGATCTTCCAATGCCCTGCGCAAGCGCTCGCCGCGCGGCGCTGAAATATCGCGCCAGAAAGTAAGTTTATCGATTACCCAAATGGTGCGCGGAAACGCCAGGCCGGACATGGCGATATCGTCCAGCCCATAGCGTACTGCAACCCGAACGATCTTGAAAACCCGCAGAAATTTCAGGATCATTTAATGCGCCCTTCCAGCTTTTCAATGCGTTTAGCCATGCGTTCGACGTCATCGCGTATCCTGGCGATGTCGCTGCCGAAGTCTATTACGGCTTGCGGGCGCACCAGCATCGGTCTCTCTTCCAGAAAATATTCAGCCAGATTCTCAGTCAGTTTTTGCTGTGCCGTCTTGACGGTATGCAAAACCTCCCTGGCGCCGGCAACCAGCCTGGTTGCGGCAATGTCGCCAATCAGTTTGCTCAAATCCTCTTCCGCCTCCCAATGCAGCAATCGGCCGATTTGGGAAATGACATCGGCAAAGTCGGCGTCACCCTCCACGGTGACGGCGGCAAATGCACGCTCCCGGCTTTGCAAAATCAGCGGCAGTTCGCCCTGCTTGATGCGTATCGTCACCTGCGGCTCTACGCCGTCCTCCGCAATTGCCAGCATGCCGTCTGCCATCACCCTCAAGTCCAGCGTGAGCACAGCGAAATCAAAACGCGCGATTTTACCGCTATGCGGCATAAGCTTGGCGCGCGCCCACGGCTCCTGGGCCAGCAAGTGGTTGATTGTTGATGGAATAACAAAAAGGGGGGTCGAAGGAATCATTGTCTAAAAAAAACCGCCCCTGACAATTCATGGGCGGCTCCAGTTTACCATTTGCCCTGCTTGAAATTGCTAGTATTTGATTCCAGTGTGCAGCGCGGCCACACCGGCCGTTAAATTGAAGTAATCGACACGTTCCAGACCAGCCTGTTCCAGCATGCTCTTCAGGGTCTGTTGATCGGGATGCATGCGGATCGATTCTGCCAGATACCGATAACTCTCGGCATCGCCTGCGATGCGCGCGCCAAGCCAGGGCAGCACAGAGAACGAATAAACGTCGTAGGGTTTCTTCAGGGGTTCCCAAATTTTGGAAAATTCCAGCACCAGCAGCTTGCCGCCCGGTTTCAATACGCGGGTCATTTCCGTCAATGCCGCCTCTTTGTGCGTCATGTTGCGCAATCCAAACGCCACCGTCACACGGTCGAAATAATTATTCGGAAACGGCAATTTTTCGGCATCGCATAATAATATCGGCGTCGACTGCCCGTTGTTCAACAGCCGGTCACGCCCCACGCGCAACATCGACTCATTGATGTCGGTCAACCAGACTTCGCCCTCAGGCCCCGCTTTTTTCACGAATGCCTTGGCCAGATCGCCGGTTCCGCCGGCAATATCAAGCACCTTGAATCCCGGTCGAACGCCAGCCTGCGCAATGGTAAACGCTTTCCATAGCCGATGCAGGCCGGCCGACATCACATCGTTCATAACATCGTACTTCGCCGCAACCGAATGGAATACTTCGGCGACTTTATGTGCTTTTTCTTCTTCCGCGACGGTTTGATAACCGAAATGTGTGGTGTTTGTCATAGTGGGCAGCCGAGTGTCAATGATGCATTATACTGAGTTGGCGGGCTCTTATGCGCAACCGCGACCGCCGCCATCGTCCGCGTCCCTCACAGCATCCGCGCCGCTTTCGCGGCTAAAACCTGCCGCGTCCAGTTTTTGAACATACTCTTCCCACAATCTTGTCTGGTTGGCGCCCAGCCAATAGAGGTAGTCCCAGGTATAGATTCCGGTATTGTGTCCATCGGAAAAAAGCGGCTGTATTGCATAATTGCCAACCGGCTCCAATGCTGTCAGCATGACCTCGCGCTTGCCGGTTTGTAAAATTTCCTGCCCCGCCCCGTGGCCGCGCACTTCGGCCGATGGCGAATAGACCCGCAGCAGCTCAAACGGCAAAGAAAATGCCTTGCCGTCCGCAAAGGCAATTTCCAGCACCCGCGATTGCGTGCGCACCTTGATCTCAAGTGGGACAGACGCAGCAGCGCCCTGTTTGCTTCCAGTCATCTCAGTGTTCTCGCTCAGTAATTGCTATCCGGCCAGCCGTAAAATTGCGGCTCGCAACGCCGGCAACAAGGCCGTGCGCGCCGACAAGGCTTGCGGCTCGGATTCGCGTTGCGCTTCGGCCCATACCGGATTCGGGAAATGCATGTCGTCCAGGTAGCGCGGAATGATATGCCAATGCAAATGCGGAACCATGTTGCCGAAGCTAGCCAGATTTATCTTGTCCGGCCGCATCGTTTCGCGCACTGCTTGTTCCACCTGCCACACCGCATTCATCAGCACTGCGCGCTCCGGCGGCGCCAGGTCGGTGGCTTCCTTTACATGGCGATTCCAGATTACCCGGCAAAAACCCGGATAATTAACATCGTCGATCAACACCACGCGATATTGTTCGCAACGATAAACGACATCGCCGCCCGCCTGTTTGCATAGATCGCAGGCCGCAAGCGGCATCAGACCAGAACCCGCTCAATGCCGCCATTATTGGCGCGCGCCACATATTCCGGCAACCAGTTTTCACCCAGCAAATGCTTGGCCATTTCAACCACGATGTAATCGGCATCGGTGCCGGAATCATCGTTGAAACGCGTCAACCCCAGCAGGCAGGCAGGACAAGAAGTAAGAACTTTTACGTCCCCGGTAAAGCCGTCGGCGCGCAACTTATCTGCGCCCTTGATCATTTCCTCTTCCTTGCGGAAGCGTATCTGGGTCGACACGTCCGGCCTTGACACTGCCAGCGTCCCCGCTTCGCCGCAGCAGCGATCGTTTTTCTCGATTTTTTGATTGTCGTCCAGCGTAATCAAGGCATTGACCGTCTTCAGCGGATCTTGTAGCTTCATCGGGGTATGGCAGGGGTCGTGGTACATATAACGCACGCCGCTGACGCCCTCCAGTTTCACATTTTTTTCCATCAGGTACTCGTGAATATCGAGCATCCGGCAACCCGGGAAAATCTTGTCGAACTGATAGCTTTGCAATTGATCGTAGCAAGTGCCGCACGACACCACCACGGTCTTGATGTCAAGATAATTCAAGGTGTTCGCCATACGGTGAAACAACACCCGGTTATCGGTAATGATCTTTTCCGCTTTATCGAAGTCGCCCGAACCGCGTTGCGGATAGCCGCAACACAGGTAACCCGGCGGCAACACCGTTTGGACGCCAACGTTCCACAGCATCGCCTGGGTTGCCAGGCCGACTTGCGAAAACAGGCGCTCCGAGCCGCAGCCCGGAAAATAAAACACCGCCTCGGTATCGGCTGTCGTCTTCAATGGATCGCGAATGATCGGAACGATTTTATCGTCTTCGATATCAAGCAGCGCGCGCGCCGTTTTCTTCGGCAGGTTACCCGGCATCTTCTTGTTGATGAAGTGAATCACCTGCGCTTTAATCGGCGCCTTGCCGACCGTGGACGGAGGAGTCTTGGTCTGTTTTTTGGCGATTTTCTTCAAAAAATCGTGCGCAAAGCGTTGCAGACCGACCCCAAAGCCGAAAATGACTTTGCGCACAGCATCAACAGTGGCAGGATCTTTGGCATTTAAGAAGAACATCGACGCTGCCGAGCCCGGATTGAACGATTTTTTGCCCATCTTGCGAAGCA
>JBIODP010000073.1:0-9851 GCA_044445195.1 Burkholderiales bacterium
CTGATGAGTTCCGTGGCATTTACACAGAATTTAGGACAGGCTCTTGCTGGTACTTTCAACCATTGCCTATTTCTCTTGGCGACCCAGTGTCATCAATCCTGAAGCGCCAATATTTTCCTGGCTATTCATCGTTGTAGAAATTGTGGGAGTCATCTGGGGAGTCTTCTTTGTCTCTATGACGCTTCGCCAGTCCCACCGGCAAATGAAACCGGCGCCTCCCGGATTATCTGTCGATGTATTTATCACTAGTTTCAACGAGCCCGAAGCACTCGTGCGTTGCACACTGACAGCGGCGCTCGCAATACGTTATCCACATTGCACTTGGCTTCTCGACGATAGCGCGCGCCCCGAAATGCATGCATTGGCGAAAGAACTTGGTTGTAACTATCTCGCTCGTCACGTTAATACCGATGCCAAGGCGGGTAATCTGAATCACGGCCTGGCAAATTCTCAAGGAGATTTTGTTGTCGTGCTGGACGCGGATCATATTGCGTTGCCGGAGTTCTTGGATAACACCTTAGGTCATTTTGTCGACTCGCGAGTAGCTTTCATCCAGACGCCGCAGGAATTTTACAACTTCAATTCCTTTGAACACATGGGAGCTGACCGCGTAACAGATTCGTGGAGCGAGCATTCACTGTTTCACCGAGTCATTCAACGGCAGCGTGATCTGGGAAATGCAGCAATGTTTTCGGGTACCGGAGCTATCTTGAGACGTAAGGCACTTGATGAGATCGGTGGATTCGCAGCTGGAACTGTCACTGAGGACATGCACACCAGCGTTCGTTTGCACGCGCGCGGGTGGCATTCCGTATTTCACGCTCAATCCCTAACGGGAGGGCTGGCAACATCCGATGCAAGAAGTTTTTGGCGCCAGCGCCTGCGGTGGGGCCAAGGCGCCATGCAAGTTTTCGTACAGGAAAGGCTTCTTACGCGAGAAGGGCTAAGTAGGAACCAGCGTATAGCCTATGTATCCCACGTAATCGGAAATCTCGCTGGCTGGAAGTCAATGGCCCTGGCTTTTCTTCCTTCCCTCGCTCTGCAAACAGGCATTTCCCCGATCCAGGCCGACATTGCGACTTACCTCTCAATCGTCGGTGCTTATTTCACGATCAATGTGTTGGTTTATGAGGAACTCGCGCGCGGTCATGGGCGATTTTTCCGTAGTGAGGTTCATAATCTGGCACGCTGTATCCCCTCGATTTTGGTCATCTTTTCAGCTTGGCGACGCAATATGCCGTTCCGAGTTACTCCCAAGACTCCACAGAGAAATAAAGACTCTCACGTAGTTTTTTTGCCTTGGATCGTCATTACTGCCGCAATCTGCGGGCTGATTACGGCCTGGTGGCGAGTAGCGACAGGGGCTTCATCCTGGTCAGGAGTGGCTATCATGTCAGTTTGGGCAGCCTATGTCATCTGGAATGCTGCCGGTGTGATTCTAATCAATCGACGTTGTCGCAAGCATACGGGCATCGAGCCGCTGTTCCCCACTGATTTGTTCTTGACACTTGAGTTCGACGATAATGCAGCGAGGACTCCTTACCACAATAATGCCATTGGGATCGCAACTGATCGGATTACGCTTCGTTCCGACCCAATTCTGGATTGCGCGCACGAACAGCTAATTGCTGCGACGTTCTCAATTAACCAACGTCTCTGGCATCTGAGGGGAAAAATACAGGAGGCGCCAGAGGGCTGCGTTGAAATAAAATGGAGCTTCGAATCCAAACAACAGGCTGCCGAATACGCCCTAGAGGTAATTTCACGACGTCTATATTTTCTACAGTCGTTCGGTCGTCTCGATCATGAAACTCGATGGTCAAGTCTGACCACAGCCATGGCGCATAGGTTTGGCGTCAAACAGGTCAATTCTTATCCGAAACAAACATCGTAAAGAGGAGAGTGTTATGCGAAACATCAGGGAATGTGCAAATCTCTTGGCTATCATTGGGATTTGCGTGGTTGGCATGCAATCCGCTAGCGCGGAATCCGGCATCGCCCTGACCGGGGCTGACGAATCGCAGCACTCCAGCTATGAATATGTCGGTGGCATCATAAGCTTAGAATATCCATTTGCTGAAAATGGCCCACTCGCCAAGATATGGGTCGACAAGTTGCGTTATGACTACATGCAGTCGAATACCAAGGTGCAAGCAAACGCAACCGGACTCCAAGTCGCGGCGGGTTACCAGTGGTTACGTCCAACGGGCTTTACTTCTGTCTACCTCGGCGTGGCATCGCGCAACACCCAATTACCTGCCGGTGTTACATCGAGCCAGTTGGGGACGCTCACGGGCGCGGTCGCGGAACTTGATTTCACCGAGTTATTGACTAGCCAAACCCGGTTCGAAAGTATTTTGAGTTACACGGATAGTAGCAGGGACTACTGGGGGCGCGCACGATTCATGAGCACGACGACCGGAACATGGCGTTGGGGGCCGGAGATTGTCTCGCAAGGAAATCCAGATTATTCGGCCTATAGGCTAGGAATTGCCGTCACCGGCATTAAAATTGGCGAAAAAGCCTATCTTGAAGGAAGCACGGGTTACGCCAACACACACCAGATTGGAGGCGGGGCGTACGCTGGAATTGCTTTGATGATTACGTTTTGACAGTGTTTTCAGCCGGGTGGCGCATGATGATTATCTGGTTGATTGATTAGAACGCGGCTACTTTTCCGAAATTTGACCAGCGTATCAAAGGAACATGAATGTTTTTTATTCAGGAAGAGCCAAAAATACTTGTGATAGGCGCGCATCCCGATGACATCGAAATTGGTGCCGGCGGATTCATCAATCTCTTGATCGCAAAGCATAATGCTCATGTCGAGTTTTTGATTCTTACGGAAGGTACAGAGGGAGTTACGCCGGAACAACCATACGATTCAGGTATGCGCCATGCAGAGGCCAGGGAAGGTGCGAAAAAACTCGGAGTTTCACGCGAAAACGTAACGGTGCTAAACTTCCTGGACTGTCAGTTGCATAATTATGGGCATCAAATCATTCGGGCGATTGAAGCACATCTGCATCACCAAAATGGGAAAGCCCGGTTCGATGTGGTGATCACACATTCACCGGAAGACGTTCATGCAGATCATCGTGTGGCGCATGAATCTACTCTTTCTGCAGTACGAAATTTTCATGGTACGGTACTCGGCTATCAGGCGCCGAATACCAAACCCAATGGATTCCGCCCTACCTTTTTTGTCAAGCTTGACCCCAAAACGATCAAGCGTAAAATCTCTGCATTGCAGGCGCACCGCTCTCAGCAGTCTAAACCTTTCATGCATACGCAACAAACTTTAGGCCTCGCCACAAATTGAGCCCAGTTTTACCGCTTGCCGGAGGGCACATATTTGGAATCATTCGAGATATACAAGTCCTTTTTTTGACAAAGAAATTAAAACCCTCTGAATAGGAGAACATCCGATGATATTCACACGTTTGCTGCGGGCCGGCGTCATGGCGCTTGCCACTACCGGCTTCCTCATTTCCCACACGGCTTCGGCCGCTGCGCCGGAGGTCAAGACGTCCGGTCCCGGCTATTATCGGGTCATGCTGGGCGATTTTGAAATTACCGCATTGTCGGACGGCACCGTCGAACTGCCGGTCAACAAGCTGTTGAGCTTCAACACCACGCCCGAGGCGGTCGACAAGGCGCTTGCCAAGTCTTATTTGAAGTCGCCGGTCGAAACTTCGTTCAACGGCTTTCTGGTGAATACCGGCAGCAAACTGGTGCTGATCGATACCGGCGCCGGAAATTTCTTTGGCCCGACTCTCGGTAACCTGGCAAAGAACCTGAAGGCATCCGGCTATCAGCCGGAGCAGGTCGACGAAGTGTACATCACGCATATGCATTCCGACCACATCGGCGGCTTGCTGGTGGACGGCAAGGCCGCGTTTCCGAACGCGGTGGTGCGCATGGACAAGAGCGAGTCGGATTATTGGCTGAACCAGGCTAACATGGACAAAGCGGCGCCGGAAGCCAAGGGTGGGTTCAAGAACGCGCAAGCCGCGCTGAGCCCTTATATTCAGGCCGGCAAATTCAAGCCATTCGCAGGCGACACCGAATTGGCGCCCGGCATCAAATCACACGCCAGCCATGGCCATACGCCCGGCCACAATTCCTATGTGATCGAAAGCAAGGGCCAGAAACTGGTGCTGTGGGGCGACTTGATGCATGTCGCCGCAGTGCAGTTCGAGCACCCGGACGCGGCGATGAAATTTGATTCAGACACCAAGGCAGCGATTGCCGAACGCAAGAAAGCGTATGCGGACGCGGCCAAGGAGGGCTATCTGGTGGCCGGCGCGCACCTGTCGTTTCCAGGCATAGGCCGGATTCGCGCCGAGGGCAAGGGATATGTTTGGGTGCCGGTGAATTATTCGGTGGTGCATTGATCAGAAGGTGATCACCTTGTCGGCGTTCAACGTCCACTCGGCGAGTTCCGGCAGGGTGCCGATGCTGACGCCGGCAATCAACGGCAAGTCAGCCAGACCGCGTGCCAACGCGCAGGTGCGGCATAGCTTGATGACCACGCCATCGCTCACCAACTGCTCGATCATGCCTTGCAGGTTGTTGCCGCTGCCATCGACTTGGTTCGGCAGGCCCGCAACCGTCGCATCCGACATCAGAAATAAACGAATCTCAGGCTTATTTCCGTCGTTGCCGGCCAGCGCCGTCGCGAGCCGCAGGGCTGACAAGCAGCGCTCGCTGCCATAGGGTGCGGCATGCACGATGATCAGGATTTTTTGCATGTTATTTCGCCTATTGTTTTGTATATTATTTTGCATGATGCTCAGCGCCGGATCAGATAGCGGATGGTCGGGCCATCCTGCTGAATTTCCAGAACTTCATACCCGTGGTTGCGCGCGTCCAACGGGATGTTATTGATCGATTGTGGGCAGTCGGATACCACTTCAAGGATTTCGCCGCGCTGCAATTCCAGCATGGCTTCCAGCGTGGCAACCGCCGGATAAGGGCAAGGCTCACCCATCATGTCCAGACGATAGCTGGGAATGTGGGTTGGCTTGCTCGTTGGCTTACTCATGGGGCCTCCATTGCCATTAGCGTTGCGTGGTCCTGTTTGGCCTTGCGGGCAAAGAAATGGTTCTCCCACCAGATGACCGCCAACATCGCAGCGGCCAGCATCAGATAGGTTGCGATCAGGCCGCCTTGCGGACCGAATACCTGCAGCAGATTTATTTTTTGGTAGCTGGTAGCCAGTGCCGGAGAAATATCGTCCCACCAGGCAGCCAGCAAAGTGGCGCCGATGATATTGCCCAGCCCCACCCACCAGAAATGCACCTGGCCTTCTACCGCGCGGTACATCCAGCCGGTTTCACATCCACCGGCCAAGACAATGCCAAAGCCGAACAACAAGCCGCCAATCGCCGCATTGGGACCGGCCCACAGAATTTTCGGCGGCACGCCCAGTTGAACGTAGCTATAGATACTAATGGTGCTGACCGCCATGCCGACAATGATTGCTTTGGCCATCTGCGTGCGGCCGGTGAGCCATAGGTCGCGAAAGGCCGAGGTAAAGCATATTTGCGCGCGCTCGATGAGTATGCCAAAAGCCAGGCCGAACAGTGCGGCCAGCCCCATCTTGGGCGCATGAAAAGTCTTGGCCAAGGCCCACAGCGCAAAGGTGAAAAAGACCAGCATGCCAAGACGGAAGCGGCGGGCGGCCTGATCGGCCTTTTGGGTCAAGGGTTGAGCAGCCGAGACTTTCTGCAGTTTCACGTGAATTCGGAAAAATGGCAGCATGGTGAAGCGTGCCCCAAACCACGAGCCGGCGGTGGTCGCAAGCGTGAAAAACCAGGCATGCAGGGAAAACTGGGGAATGCCGGTAAAGAACGCCGCCAGATTGCAGCCCATCGCCAGACGGGCGCCAAAGCCGGCAATGATCCCGCCTGTTATGGCCTGGAAAATGCGGATACGATGTTGCGGCATGCGCAGCTTAACGTTGTTGGCCCACAGCGCGGCAGACAGGCAGCCGGCAAACATGCCGATGACCATGACGCCGTCGATCCGGTCCAGCGGCGATCCGTCCAGATGAATCAGTTTGAAGTAGCCCCAGTTTTCGGGATGATAGCCGAGCAGTTGCATTACATGCCCGCCCCAACGCGTGAATTCGCCGGTCACTGCCCAGAAAGTTCCGGTAATGCCGAAGTAATAGGCAGAGAGTATCCCTGCTGCGATGACTGCCGGTACCGGCGCCCAGAAGCGCACCAGGTAGTCGCGTTTGAAATTGTGCCAGTTCATGACTGAGCCATCCTCTACAGAAGTGCTGCAAAATTGAGGTGCAGGCTGAAAAAAACAGCACTCAAGGTGCCGAGGAGCCAGGCGACGCTGCGTCGCAATCTGGCTTGGGATCGAATTTTATCCCAAAAGAATCGACAGGATGCCAAAATAGGACGAAATGACGAGCAATACCGGATAAGCCGGCTTGTTTGCAGGATTTCTCAAGGTTCGAGTTTTCTCAAGGTTCGATTAATGCGCGCCGTATGTCGCCGATTTTCGTCACGCCGCTCAGCGCCATGGCGATCTCGAGTTCCTGCTTCATCGATGTCAGCAAATTGTTAAGCCCCTGCTGGCCAGCTCCCGCAACGGCCCAGATCCATGGCCGCCCGATCAGCACCGCTCGGGCGCCGAGTGCCACTGCCTTGAATATGTCCAGCCCACCGCGTATGCCGCCATCCATATACACTTCAAGACGTTCACCCACCGCATCGACGATTGCGGGGAGTTTGGAAATGCTTGAGGCCACGCCGTCGAACTGGCGACCGCCGTGGTTGGAAACGATCACCCCGTCGGCGCCAACGGATGCCGCCTTTTCTGCGTCGTCGACTTCCAGAATACCTTTCAGCAGTAGCTTGCCTGGCCAAATATCTCGCAGCCACCGAATGTCCTCCCAGGTCACCGAAGAATCGAACTGCGCATCGATCCAAGCTCTATAGACACTCAGATTGCGTGGATCCGGCACTATGTCGGCCAGATTGCCGATGCTATGAGGCTTGCCGCGAACACCGACATCGACGATCCAACCCGGATGGGCGCCGACTTGGCAAGCCCTGGAGAGTTTTGCCTTGAACGAGTTGGACAGCATGCCGTTGCGAATGTCACGACGGCGCATACCGGTCACCGCCAGATCCACGGTAAATACCAGCGTGGCACAGCCGGCGGCAAGCGCGCGTTCCAGCAATGCCTGTACCGCTACGCGATCGCGAATCATGTAAAGTTGAAACCAGAACGGTTTGGTCGATGCAACGCGCACCTCTTCAAGCGAACAAATGCCGAGCGTTGAGAGCGTAAATGGCACCCCTGCGGCATTGGCTGCCCGCACGCCCTGCGTCTCGCCCCGGCGAGCCATCATGCCGGCCATGCCAACCGGCCCGAGGATAAGCGGCATCGCGGCTCGCTCGCCCGCCAAAGTGGTCGACGTATCGATATTGGACACATCGCGCAATACATGCTGCTTCACGCGAATTTTGGCAAGATCGTCCAGATTCGCTGCCAGCGTCAGCTCATCGTTGGCGCCACCGTCGATATAATCGAAAATAAAGCGTGGCAGCCGCTTCTCCGCGAGGCGGCGGTAATCCAGCGAGGATGCCGGAATAATGTTGGTGGTATTAGTCATGCGCGTCTCCTTGATGCAACGGCTTTTTGGGTGCCGTCGATCTCATTTTTTTAACTTATTTCTTCGAATGGTGAAAGATTACCCTATTGGCAGTATGCAACAGTAATTTTGATTCATCCAATGTATAATTTTTCTCATATATATGTATTCTGCGCATAATGGATCTCAAACACTTACAGCATATTATGTTGCTCGACGAAGAGCGCAACTTCAGCCGCGCTGCACGGCGGGCCAACATTACGCAGTCAGCCTTCAGCCGCAGCATTTCGGCAGCTGAAGATCTGGCCGGCATGAAGTTCTTCGACCGCAACAACCGTTCAGTCCAGCCGACACCGGCCGGACGTCGCGTAATCGAGCGCGGGAAAAAAATCCTGTTCGATACCGAGGATCTTGATCGCGAGTTGCAACTGCTGGAAAACGCCGAAACGGGCAGCATCGCTTTGGGCGCCGGAACCACATTGGCCGGCAGCATCCTGCCCGGGGTGGTGGCCTCTTTTCACCAGCGTAAACCGGCAATCAAGATAAACGTGCGGGTCAGCCACTGGACCATTTTGGTGGATGATCTCCTGGCCGAAAAGATAGATTTCTTTGTTTCAGACTTCAGCGAACTTGAGCAAGAAGAAAGAATCGACATTCGTCCGCTCCCAGTCCAGACATGTTCTTTTTTCTGCCGTCCGGAACATCCGATATTGAGCGGACCTATTTCACGGGAGCGACTTGCTGCCTGCGAATTCGCGTCACCCCCTCTGCCGCAGAAATTGCAGGAGCAGCTTGCCCGTTTTCTCGGAATCAGGAATCCGCGGAATCTCCCGATTTCGATTGAAAGCAACAATATGGAGATATTAATGGCGCTCGCGACGGGGAGTGATATTGTGCTGGCGAATCTAAATATTTCTGTCGCTCAACTTCTATCGGAAGGTCTTCTAGTGGACCTTTGGCCGCATTTGCCGGCCACGCTCCGCTCGTCCAATCGGCCTACCATCCAATGGGGTATCGTCCGCCTGGCCGGTCGCACACAGAGCCGCGCGGCTGAGCTATTCATGCAAATGATCGAAGATTCCGCCACCCGGTCTGCGCCCAAACATCCCCCACGACCAGGGGATGGCCGGAAAGATGGCTGAAAATAAGCGGCTAGTGTTCGCGGGCCAGCGCCAGGAATTCGGTTCGTAAGGCTAAATTAGGTTGCAACTCCCCCAGCATCGCCGAGGTGATGGTTTCTTCGCCCGGCGTGCATATGCCGCGGCTTTCCATGCACATGTGGCGGCAACGGATCACGACGCCGGCAGCTTTGGGTTCGAGATGCGTCATCAACGCGTTGGCGATCTGGCTGGTCAGCCGCTCCTGAACCTGCAAGCGCTTGGCGTAGCAATCGACTAGCCGCGTCAGCTTTGATAATCCGACTATCTTCCCATTGGGCACGTAACCCACGGTAGCCGAACCGAAAAAAGGAGCCAGATGGTGTTCGCAATGGCTGTATACGGGGATGCCGCGTATGACGATCAGTTCGTTGTACTCTTCGGCGCCATCTTCAAATACCTTCAGCAAGTCGGCTGGGTCCTGATCGTAGCCGGAAGTCCAATACTTCCATGCCTTGGCTAGCCGCGACGGCGTATCGGCCAGACCGGCGCGGTCCGGATTTTCACCCAGGCTAGTTAACAGCCGGCGCCAATCCAGCTCGGTAAATGGTTTATCGGACATGAAAGCCTTTTCTATCGTAAATGGTGATTAGGGCCAAATGCTACCCCAGTTCGGCTTTTCTTGCGCAGCATGGGTCGGGTAAATGGTCGGGCAAACATAGGCAGGCCGCTCTCTGCGATGGCGGATTTGCCTGGTGGCAACCGGTCTTTGCGCTGCTTTGCTTGCTCTTTCGACACTTCTTAAGTCCTGCAGGCTTCCAGCCGGTATAATTAAGACAAATTCGTTCACGTTTAGTCATTCACGTTAAGTCACAAAAACCTCGCCGCCGCGCTGTGCGTGGAGTATTCGGTATTGCGCGGCGTCTTACTCAAATGCGGTCTCCATGCTTGCTTTACAAAAACAACAGATTATTGCCTTGTTTCACACTGCCCTTGCCCCGCTGGTGGCCGGCAGCGACCTGCGCCCGGTGGTGGTATTGGAGCGCCCGCGCGATCCGTCGCATGGCGACATTGCATGCAATGTCGCCATGCGACGGATCGCGCGGGCGCTCCAATACCACCACCGGGCGCAGGTC
>JBIODP010000074.1:0-9759 GCA_044445195.1 Burkholderiales bacterium
CAGCCCCTCTCCCGCAAGCGGACGAGGGGTGCAAACCGGCGCCACTGGATTGTCGGTAATGATCACGGCATGTACTCATAGGGCGGTTACGCACAATTTAGGATAAAGCGGCAACGAAACAGCATGGATAGGTGCGTATTACTATGGTCAGTCCGGTTTCAATCATATCCGCGCCGGATGGATGAAGCATCAGGTTTGAAGTTGAAATTGAGGTTCCATTGCGGACAAATTCCGTTATGATGGATGTACTAAATCTATGGTCGATAAGTTTGATCCGATCAACCAGCATGGCTCACTTCGGTGGGCCATTTTCATTTGTGGCGTCACAAAAATAAACTGAAAGAAAAATATGACAACTATGGCATTTGTCACCGACCGCACGCAAAACGATGGCATTTTGCTGGTCACATGGAGCGGCATTACCAACGGCAATGTGGGCGCTGCATTCATGCAGGGAGACTGGTGCGGCGATCGCACTGCCCAGGTGGATGGCACGTTCGGGGTTGGCGGCAGCCTTGCCATCGAGGGATCGATCGACGGCGTGAATTGGTACGTGCTGTCGGACAACACGGGAAATACGTTGAATGTGACTTCTCTCAAAGTGCGCAACGTCTTCGACGCGCCGCTGTATTTCCGACCGCATGTGACGACCGGAGACGGCACGACGTCGCTCAGCATGCGTTTGATGATGCGCCGGCAACTGACGCGGCCGTTTTGAACGATCTGCATTTCAGCGATCGGACATGGCGCGAAATTGCACGGTGGGCCGAGGAGCGCCTGACGGTGGAACGCCGGCGTAATGACGACGCCAAGCTGGACGCCGCCCAAACCGCGTTTTGCCGCGGAAGAATTTCCATATTAAAGGATTTGCTTGCGCTGCCCGCACACCGGGAAGCCCAGGCGAGGATGGATGAGCCGCAGTAGTTGCCGCTTGTCGGGTTTATCGCAGTAATGCGATTGTGGTTTGCAATAGGAGTAATAATTTTGACAACCGAAGCGTTCGACCAAAACCAGCAACAGGAAGCGCAGTCCGAATGGGATGCAGTAGCCAGGGAGCGCGAGACGGGAATACCGGCCGCCGAAAAGCCGCAGGAGAAACCGATTGAAACGCCCAGGGCGATCGACCCTCTGCAAGAATTGCGCGACAAATATGAAAAGCTGGAAGCGCGCACCCGCAATGCCGAAGGGCATATCGGCGGACTCAACCACAACCAGAGATTGATGCACGAGACTTTGCAGGCCGCTTCAAAAGCCGCTTCGTCGGTCACGTTGCAACAAGGTTCTGCTGCGCCTACACAGGCGCAGGTGAGCGAGGCGATGGGCGACCCGGAAGAGTGGGAGGAGCTTAAACGCGATTTTCCGGAATGGTCTATCGCTACCGAGAAGTTTCTGGATGCGCGGTTGGCGCGGGCCAAAGGCCAATCGATCGATCCTGCGCAGCTTGCCAGAATCGTGCAGGAACAGGTGGCGGGCCAGACCGCATCGGTGCGCGCCGAAGTCATCAATACCTCGCTGGATGCTGTTTATCCAGGATGGCAGGACGAGGTCAAGTCGTCTCATTTCGGCCGGTGGATGCATGGCCAACCGCCTGAAGTCAAGGCAATGGCACAGTCGTCATCTGTTAAAGACGCCGCCAAGATGCTTGCATTGTATGAAAAAGCAAAAGTCAATAGTCCTGCTGCCGACATCGTCGCAGCAAGAAAGCAGAAGCTGGCGAACGCTGCCGGCGCGCCGAAGGGAATTCGGAGTTCACCGCAGAAAGTCGAGGCCGATATGACCAAGGAGGAACTGTGGGCGCTCGAAGCCAAACGGACTGACGCGCGGCGGGCACAACGTTACTAATCATTCAATCTCAGGAGTTAAATAATGTCTACACAAGGCTATAGCAGCAGCGCTTCACGGAATCTCATCCGCGCGGCGCAAGGGATGCTCGAACATGCGCAACCGATCATCGTTCTCGGCGATTTCGGCGAGCAACGCGAGATGCCGAAAAATAATACCGATACGCTGGTTTTCCGGCGCGTGCTGCCGTTTGGCGCTGTCGCAACCGGTTCCGGCATCAACAATACGCAGTATGTCGGCACGCCGCAAATTAACGCAAACAACTTCATTTTGTCGGAAGGCGTGACACCGAACAGCAATACGATTTCGTTTCAGGACGTTTCCGTGACGCTGCAAAATTTTGGTGTGCTGTTCAAGTACAGTTCGAAGGTCGAGAACCTGTACGAAGACGATGTGCCGGGCGAGATGACCAAGCTGGTCGGCGAGACCATGGGCGAAATTCTGGAGCTGGTCCGCTACGGGATATTGAAAGCAGGGACTCAGGTCGTCTATGCGAATGGCTCAAGCCGCGGTTCGGTGAATACCGTTATCTCGCTGAACAAGTTGCGTTCCGCTGCCCGTGTGCTGGAGGCTAATCGCGCGCGCCGCATTACGCAACGATTGGCGCCTTCGGTTAACTTCGGCACTAAGCCGATTCAACCTGCTTATATTGTGTTCGTTCACACCGATGCGGAAGCCGATACGCGCAATTTACCGAACTTCACGCGGGCGGAGGAGTATTCCGCTTTCAAGCCCATTCACGACCGTGAGATCGGCGCTTGCGAGCAATTCCGTTTCATTACCTCGCCGTTGCTGGCGCCGTTTGCCGGCACCGGCTCATCGGCATTGAACGGCATGGTGTCGGTGGGCGGTTCCAACACTGACGTTTACCCGTTTCTGGTCATTGCGGAATCTGCCTGGGGACAAGTGGCGCTGAAGGGGATGAATGCGATCACGCCAACCGTATTGAAGTCCAGCACGATCAGCCATGCCAATCCGCTGGGGATGTTCGGCTATGTCGGCGCTTCGACGTGGTTCAATGCGGTGCGCTTGAATGAAAGTTTTATGACTCGCGTCGAGTGCGGCGTTACGTCACTGTAATCGGGAGCCGACAATGATCAACATCATTCAATGGCTCTTAGGCCTACCGGCGATGTCTGAGGCTTGGAAGATAATCAAGGCTATCCAGCTTTTGTTTATCAACCAGACTTTGGGCTCGGCGACCCTCACTGGCGGCGCGTCTGCAACGGTTACGACCGGATCGGCATTCACCGCAGTTGTCAACGGCACGTTGGTGGCGAAAGCTTCCGGCGTGAATCTGGCCGCGCTCAACGGGCCAACGGTCACGCTTGCCGTACCGTTTCAAGTGTGGTTGCTGACTATCGATGCCTTGGGCAATTTCTACACTTACCCAGGCGTGCCTGCCACAACGCTCGCCGCTGTCGGCATTCCAGCGATAAACCAGTCGAATGGCCCGCAAGCCCCGGTTGGCTTCATCACAATGAACAATACCTCTGTCGGTAGCTTCATACCGGCGACGACGTTGCTCAACGTGGCGAATCTTGGCATTACCTACAACAATATCGGGGGGCCTTTCTTCCCGGTCGTTCCCACTTAACAGGAGCACGCAATGAGCTACAACTTAACCGGCGCCATCACTGGCGGCAACATTACCCTCAGTAAAGCCGGCATTACCGGATTGTCGGGGGCTGCAGTCACGTTTTCAACTTCAGCTGTGGGCGGCGCGACCGGCCTCACTTACCTGAACGCCGGCATCATTAACTATCTGGCCAACATTTCCACCGTTGCTGTTCCGGTCAACGATGCTTCCAGTAATACCGCAGTTGCAGGCACTGCAGCATCGGGGGCTGCTTTCCGTCCACTGGTTGCGCAGCAAGCGCCAGCCGGCTATAGCCCGAACTTGATCTATCCCGGATCGGCTGCGGTATTCGTGTTCGGTCTCGATCCGTCGGGCAATGTCCGCGTTGCACAGGGTAAGGTGGTGTCGTATACCGGCAATCAAAGCACGCCATTGCCCGAGTTGCCGGATTGGGTGACGCCATTTGCTTATGTGGTGATTTCATTCGCTTCGTCTACCGTCGCCTCGTGGACATTCGGAACAAGCTTGTGGAACGCTACCGGCGTAATCATCAATACTCCGGTCAACGTCGGCATATTGCCGCCAGTCGATCCGATTGCACCATAAGCGGCAAGCAGCCAAGGAAAGGCCCGCTTTGGCGGGCCTTTTTCAACCAGAAAGGAATGCAGAAATGATCAAAAGACCGGTAAAGGGCGTCGAAGTGCATGACGGCCAAAATCTAGAGGCTGTGGTAAATCACGAGTTTGGGAAAGCGGCTTCAGAAGAAGCATTCATGAATGAAGTGCTGGTTATTGAACTGGCCACCACCACGGACGACGAAGACCCGCAGCACGTCATCGTTAATGTGAACGGCGTCAGCCAGCCTCTTATGCGCGGCGTTCCATTCGAGGTCAAGCGCAAGTATGTTGAGGTGCTCGCGCGTTGCAAGGAAACCAAATACAAGCAACCGACACGCGACATGCAAAACCCGGAAGCTGGAAATTCGCTGAACGGCCGTACTGCGTTGACCTATCCGTTTCAGGTTTTGGAAGACCCTAATCCAATTGGACGCGAATGGCTAAAGGCTGTATTGGTTGAAGCGGCGTAATGAACTATCTTTCATTGGTCCAGCGCCTTCGTTCCGAGGCAGGCGTGTCGGGCGCGGACCCGGTAACTTGCCAGAACCAGACCGGCGAAATACTGCGCCTGGTTCGCTGGATCAATGAAGCATGGTTCGATATTCAGAACGTGCATCAGGACTGGTTCTTTTTGCGCGGCGGCTATACATTCAACACAAACATTGTCGCCGCTCAGCAGTTTTACACGCCGGCGCAGTGCGGGATAAGCAACTTCGGCGAGTGGAAAAAGGATAGCGCGCGCATTTACTCCGTTGGATTGGGCGTCAGCAACGAAATGATCCTTCCCTATATTGGGTGGGACGAGTTCCGCAACCTATACCTCTATGGGAATATGCGGCTCACCACGCAACGTCCGGTGCTGTATACGATAGACCCGCAATATAACTTCTGGCTTGGGGCGACGCCGGACACCGGTGGATATGCCATCGACGGCGAGTATTATGCTGCCGCGTCGTATCTGGTCAACGATACCGATATCCCGGTTATGCCAGCACAATTTCACATGACCATCGTGTGGCGGGCATTGATTGCTTACGGACTGTACGAAGGCGCACCGGAAGCGGTTGATCGCGGCACCGCAGAGTTCAAGACACTGATGCTGCGTTTGCAAGGGCGGCAGTTGCCGACGATGGTGTTTGGGGCGCCGCTGGCATAGTATAGGGGGTGAAACAATGTCGGGTATTATCGAAAGCGTGATGCAGGACGTAGGAAGTAATGGCAGGGCCGCAAGCGGATTGGCTGGTTTTGGCTGGATTCCAAATACTGAACAGAAACCCGGTGAAATAGCCAGAACCGATGACGTGCCACCCGATGCAATGATCTGTACTGCTTCCGACGGGATGAATTTTTTTGCGCCGAGCAAGGCAAATTGGAACGCCGTGCATGACGCGGGGCAGGCTGGAGGCATAGATCCGATGGCGGCGTCAGCTGCGATATCGCATTATGGAAACTTCGATTTCCAAAGAGATAAAAGCAAAAATATTTTCATGAGCGCATATACTGATGCATCGAATTATGCAGTCGGTGTGTATATGCATGGCGCTGGATTCTCGCTTCCTGAGACAAAGGTGATAGGATACTTATATGGAAAAGCCGAGATGTCTAAGAATGCGGGACAGCCGAGCCAGACTGATTGGTGGACCAGGGGATGGAATGCTGCGAATGCGCAAGATCTTTCCGGCGTATGCCAATGAGGTCTAGTCAATCGGCATTGTCATTGTGCATAAACAAGAAAACCGGATTGTTATGAGCGTACGCTTCCCAACGATGGAAATGACCAAAAAATCGGTAATCGGTTCATCCAGGTTTCTGACGGGCATTATCCGACATTGCTGGCCTTGGATTGGGATAAATTGCGTAGGAATCGGGTCGTACCTTTGCGCATCGACCTGGTTGACAGCGTCTGCGGGGCCAAAGTGTCCGGTCGGACTCGGAGCCTATTTTTGGGCATCGTCCTTGCTGCTGCCAATTCAAACCACTGATGGGCCATTCGTGACTGGCGGGGATATCATGGTGCGGGGGTTGAGCGAACTTCCGATTTTGGCTTCGTTCGCCCTGATTAACCTGATCTGGCTAGCAATCATTTTGTGGAAAAGGGACAGGCGAGCAGGCATCGCATGGGCACTGACGTGTATGGCATGGGCATGCTGGATAGTGATTGATGAAAATGTTTTTGTTTTTTGCGTTGGTATTTATTAGTATCAACAGTGGACAGTAATATTGGGAACCATATATCGCGAAATCATTCGCCCCGCCTTGAGCGGGGTTTTTTTTCGCCTGCGTTTTTCAGGTTTAAGTGAACCTGGCTAAGGGGCGCCGGATGCCGGCGATTGTGTGTGGGGAACCGCTTTGCCGATGCAAAAAATTGTGATTCAAAACTCATGGGGAAACTGATAAATGGCATACGATTTCAGTCCGATCACCGCAAGCGATAGCCTTGTGATCGATGATGTTGGCGGGGTGGTGCTCGAGGCCATAAGTCGTTGCGCGCTACGCTTATATGCCGGTTTGATGCAGATGACACCGGCTGCATGAGCGCCCCAAGAATTCAACAGGACTTCTACCCGTTGCAAGGCGGACTGGATCTGATGACGCCGGCGTTAATGCTTGAATCGGGCAAGTGCTTCGATGCCTGTAACTATGAGCCGCAAATTACCGGCGGCTATCGGCGCATCGATGGCTATGAGCGGTTCGACGGACATCCATCGCCTAGCTCTGCGCAGTATGCGATTATCACGATCAACCAGACCGGTGTCATTGCTGTCGGGAATACACTCACCGGGGTGACGAGCGGCGCGACGTGCCAAGTGCTGCAGCTTGTTCCAACTGTTGTCGTTGGGTCGCTTGTGGGTACGTTCGTGCTCAATGAGGGGCTGACCGGCAGCGGAGCAGCTGGCACGATTACATCGCTGCCGCAGATTGGTGGCGCATCGATGCCAAGCGATGACGCGAATTACAATCTTTTGGCGGCAAATGCCCGACGCAACAATATCTCCGCAGTGCCTGGTTCCAGTTCGGTGTTTGGCGTCAAGATGTACAAGAATAATGTGTACGCTTTTCGCAACAATACGGCCGGCACGGCGAACTTGATGTACCAAGCCACGTCGGTCGGCTGGGCGCTTGTTCAGCTTGGCTATGAGATTCAATTTACCACGCTGAACCATTCTGCTGCGGTAACGGTTACGAGCGCAACCCCGGGCGTCGTGTCATGGACGGCTCACGGCATGGCAAACGGGCAGCCAGTTGCACTGTCGAGTACGCTCACCATGCCAACGGGCCTCACGAGCGGGTTCACATACTATGTCGTGGCGGCTTCAGTCAACACGTTTGAACTTGCGGCGACGCTCGGCGGCGCGGCACTGGCAACCACATCGGCGGGGACTGGAACGATTACCTGCATTGCGGCGGGTGGAAATATCTATGCGGGCAATACGATTACAGGCAAGTCCTCTGGCGCAACTGCAACCGTGGCAGCCTCGTTGCTACGTACCGGATCGTGGACAACGAGTCCGGTCGGAAACCTAGTAGTGGCATCGACTACCGGAACCTTCAACGCCAGCGAAATATTGACGGTCGGTGGCATCATGATGGCTAACACGTCGTCTGCTGCAGTTCAGATTGCCCGGTTGCCATGCACGCAGTCGATGGAATTTTGCAACATCAATTTCACCGGCTCATCGACCGGCCAGAAGATGTACGGGGTCGATGGCGTGAACCCGGCATTCGAGTTCGATGGCACGACCTACGTCCCATTGCACACCGGCGCGTTGCCCGACACGCCTTCACACGTGATCAACTTCAAGGAAATGCTGTTTCTGTCGATCTACGGCAACCTGATGATAAGCGCGTTGGGCAACCCATACAATTGGGATGCGATCAATGGCGCCGGGGATATCGGCATAGGCGACTCGATCACCGGGTTCATGCCGAACGGCGGCACTTACGTTACCGGGTCAACGATGTCGATCTTTACCGATCAGCATCTTTACACGATGTATGGATCAAGCACAGCGAACTTTAACCTGATTACCTCGATTTGGGACATGGGTTTTGCGCCTTACACGATCCAGGCAGTGAGCAACGATACCTATGGCTGGACGTCGCGCGGAATCCAGACGCTGCTTGCAACGCTGACCTTCGGCGATTTCGATTACAACTCTATTTCCCATGAGGTTCAGACACTCATCAACAGCAAGCAGGGGATGGCCGTTGCATCGAATTCACTGCATCAGAAAGACCAGTACCGCGTTTATTTTAGCGATGGCACGGCGTTGGTTGTCGGCTTGACCGGTGAGAAGCCGAACGGCGTCATGCCGCTGAATTACAACGTGGCGGTATCGTGCATCTGCACGGATAACCTGTCGAGCGATGGAGCTACCGGCGGAGCCCAAGGCGCGGAAGTGACTTACTTCGGCGCAGTCAATGGTTTCGTCTATCAAGACAACATTGGGACAAGCCAGGACGGCCAACCGATCCAGGCATGGGTACGGCTCGCATTTAACGACAGCAAATCGCCGCGGGTGCGCAAGCGGTATCGCCGAGCGGTATTTGAAGGCACCGTGGTTGCCTACACGCAGGTCAATATTGCCTACGACCTGGGATATGGTAACCCAGACGTGCAACCATCGGCAACGGTTCCCGATACCGGCCTGACCGGCGCCGGCGGTTATTGGGATCAGTCCGCCTGGGATAATTTCACGTGGGATTCTCAAATCGTGCTGACGCCTAATCTGGCAATCGAGGGAACCGAAAAGAATATTTCGTTCCTGATATACAGCAACTACGCGCAGTATCAAAGTCACGTCCTCCAAGGGGTGACGTTAATTTATTCGCCACGGCGTTTGGAGCGTTAACTAATGACAACCAATCCGTTCTATCAAGATTCGGGCAACCCTCCGGCGCAGACCCGCGGAACGTCCGCCCAAATTCGTGCCGAGTTTGTCAATTTGCAATACGGTTTCGATCTTGTCTACGGACAGACCGGCACGGCACTGCCTGCATCCATCGCAACCAAGGGGGCGATTACAGGGCAAACCTGGGCTGGCTCGCACGACTTTAGCGGCGCGAGCAGCGTGCTGGTGCCGACGCCGACACTGGTTAATCAGGCTGTCACGAAGGCATACGCTGACGGGCTTTCATTTGCTACCGTGCTTCCGGCGCAGGCTGGCAATGCCGGCAAGGTCGTCACCACAAATGGAACTGCGGCGAGCTGGACTGTGAATAATCCACTATCAACAGTCAACGCCGTCATTACGGCGAATACGACACTGTCGACTTCATTTCTTTATGTTCCCGTCGCGATGGCTACGATCGGGCAGTCAGTGACGTTACCGGCTGCAAATACTCTGCCCCTTGGCGGTCCGCAATACATTATTAGAAATACCGGCATTCTTGCGTTTAATGTGAGGGATAACACCGGAGTGCTAATTGCTTCAGTTCCAGTGCGCGGCGAGATCCTTGTTATGCTTAGCGCTAATGGAACTTCTGCTGGTACATGGGCAATAGGGAATGCTTCGGAGTTTGGATTTTTGAACACGCTGTCAATTGGTACGGCGGCTGTTGTTGAATCTGTTGCGGATACAGGTTACAACTTCAGTTGTGCTGCTTTGTCTTCGAGTTCGTTTCTGCTTGTGTACAATGGTGCTTCCGGTTATTCAAGGGTTTGCGTCTGCACATTATCTGGATCGACAATAACTCCAGGAACTCCTGTTACAATCGAGG
>JBIODP010000075.1:0-9702 GCA_044445195.1 Burkholderiales bacterium
CGCCTGCATCGCGCATTGGCGCAGTTCATGCTGGATACGCATACGGCAGAGCATGGCTATACCGAATGTTACACGCCGTATATCGTCAATGCCGATTCGCTGCGCGGCACCAGCCAGTTGCCGAAATTCGAAGCGGATTTGTTCGCGGTTAAAAAAGGCGGGCAGGAGGGCACGGGCGAGTCGCTGTACCTGATTCCAACCTCGGAAGTGTCGTTGACCAATCTGGTGCGCGATGAAATTGTTTCGGCGGATGCCTTGCCGATAAAATTGACCGCGCATACGCCTTGCTTCCGTTCCGAGGCCGGCAGTGCCGGCCGCGATACGCGCGGCATGATACGCCAGCATCAGTTCGATAAAGTCGAGATGGTGCAAATTGTTCATCCCGATAAATCCTACGAGGTGCTGGAGGAAATGGTCGGCCATGCCGAGGCCATTCTTCAAAAACTGGGGCTACCATACCGTGTGATGGGATTATGCACGGGCGACATCGGCTTTGCCGCCGCCAAGACCTATGATTTGGAGGTGTGGTTGCCGGCCCAGAATACTTACCGTGAAATTTCTTCGCTGTCGAACTGCGAAGCGTTTCAGGCGCGCCGCATGCAGGCGCGCTTTCGCAATCCGCAAGGCAAACCGGAATTGCTGCATACGCTCAACGGATCGGGGCTGGCCGTCGGCCGCACGCTGGTGGCGATACTGGAAAATTATCAACAGGCAGATGGCAGTGTCGATATTCCCGCCGTGCTGCATCCTTACATGGGCGGGTTGACCCGCTTGACGCCCCCGACACCCTAATCGTTACCCACAAGTCGTCAGTTGTGCACCCCTGTGTCCCTGTAGGGAATGAGTGTCCGCTTGCAAGCGGACACCGTTACGCAGGCGCGGGGCAGTGCCCCTCGAATTCCCCTGTTACACCCTCGCCCGCTCGCGGGAGAGGGTGCCTGCAAGAGCGAAGGCTTTCAATTATTTAGGCAGCGTCGCCGGCGCCACTTGACGCATTTGTCGCCGCAGTGGCAATCGAGGCCGTTGAGGAGCCTTGCCGACGGTCGATGAACAAGCTGTTGCCGGCGATTTTTTTGGCCTGTTTTTTTGCTTCGGCGGCGGCGGTGGCAATTTCGTGATGCGTATCGTATTGTGACGGCTCAACCTTGACGACGCCAAGTGACAAGGTTACCAGCGGATGGAAAATCTGGTTGCCGCACCGGTCTTCGCTGGTGTAGCCGCCGCACAAACGGTCGGCTTCGCTGTAATGTTCGGGAATGAGGTCGGCAAAGGCTTCCAGTATCGCATTGCAGCGTGCTTCCCAATCCTCGCTCTGGAACAGGATAATATAATCGTCGCCGCCAATATGGCCGATAAAATCCTGGTCGGCATCGCAATGCGCACTCAGGATTCTGCCGGCCAACTGTAATACATCGTCGCCTTTGCGGTAGCCGTACACATCGTTGTAAGGCTTAAAATGATCCAGGTCGGCATAACAGGCAACAAACCCGCCTTCACCGTGCAGCAGCCGTTCCATGTGTTCATTGATCGGCACGTTGCCGGGCAACAGGGTTAACGGATTGGCGTAGCGCGCCGCATTGATTTGCATCTGCGTGATTTCGCGCATCAGGTCGTGACCTGTTCCCATGCCAAGGTATCGGCCCTGATCGGTAATAATGAAGCCGTTAAACAAGTGATGGCGGTCGGAATCGACAATTGTCCGGCTTAACTCTTGCAAGCTGGTGTTTTTATCGGCGATCATCGGCTTATCGTCCATGAATAAAGTGCAAGACTTTTTGCCATACAGTTCGCGCGCATAAATTCGCGCGAAGTGATCGATCAAACTGGCGCGCGTGATGATGCCAATCGGCTTGCTCTTGTCCACCACCGGAACGATGTGCAAATCGGGATCGTCAATAAACAACTGGTACACCTGATTATTGTTTAATTCAGGCGATACGACCGGCACGGTGCGCAACAACCGGCCGGCAGTTTGCCCTTTATGGGGAGCGCCGTTTGTTTGCGGATAAATGGCCAGACTGTTTTTGCGCAAAAGCGCGGCGACTGCGGGCGATAAAGAAGTGGCCGGATTGCCGTGCGGCCGGGCAATATGGTAGCCTTGGCCGAGAGCAACGCCCAAATCTCTGATGACCAGTAATTCAGCTTCGGTTTCGATGCCTTCGGCAATGACGATGGTGCCGGACTTTTCTGCAATTTCCTGAATTGACCGGACGAATTGAAGTTTTACAGGATCATGATTGATCCCCTGAATGAAATGCATATCGATTTTCACATATTCAGGGCGCAACTCAGACCACAGGCGCAAGCTGGAAAAACCTTCACCCAAATCGTCAATCGCAATCTGAAAGCCCATCTCGCGGTAATGCGTGACCGCTTCAAGCAAGAGTTCGTAGTCGTAGGTAGGTTGGTTTTCGGTCAGTTCGATAATGACGCGATCCGGATTGATGCCGCTTTCCTGGACAAAACCGAGCGTCTCGCCATGATTTACCAAACATTCAGGGCTGACATTGAGAAACAGCTTGCCCGGCAGGTTCAGTTCGGCAAATCGCTCCAATACCGCGCGTCGGCATAAATGCTCAACCTCCATCGTTAAATTGGCAGATCGCGCTATCTTGAACAAATTGAGCGGCGAGTGCAACGAACTATCCGATGGCGCCCGTATCAAGCCCTCAAAACCAATCATCTCCCCGGTTTGCATATGGACGATGGGTTGAAATATTGCAGTCAACTGGCGTTGCTCGATAATCTCGTGCAGTCGGGCAAGCAACGAGATATCTCCATTTTCTGACAGTTTTGCCGAATGGGCGTTTTTCACATTAATTGCAGGCGCCATGAAAGCCCGTGGTGTGGCGTTCTCATAATGGGACTTGTTGCGCGATTGCGCGGATTTAAGCGGCATTGCTGCCTGTCTGTCTTTGGATTTCGTCAAGGAGGATACTGAGTTAAAGGGAGTCATAGGGAGCCATAATGGTTTGTCATGACACGGCAGGGATTTTAACAGGATAATGCTAGGCTGAAATTATGACGGGATGATGATATACAGAAATTTTTTGCAGAAAATTTAATATTTTGTTGTGAACAGCCGGTTCAGCTATCGGTTTTGGTATTGCGCCCGGCAGATCGTTCATTTTGGGCAACTGAATCAGAGACAAGTCGTCCAGATCAATTGTTCCAGATTCCATGTTGCGCAAGCTTCTGTTATAATTTTACGCTTTGCGGCGTTAACGGCTGTAAAATGACTGAAGCAGGAAAGGTGGCAGAGTGGTCGAATGCGCTGGACTCGAAATCCAGTGTACGTCTTTGGCGTACCGTCGGTTCGAATCCGACCCTTTCCGCCAATTAATCAATAAGTTACGTATCATCAGAAGCCGCCTAAAAAGCGGCTTTATTTTTGCACCGTGCGGGATTTTCTGCCTATCAAACCGATTGCTGCCGTCAAGGTGTCGGTCGCCAGGTGCGCGTAACGCTTCGTTGACTGTGCGCTTCGGTGCCCCAAAACAGCCCCGACCTCGTATAACGTGGCTCCGCTGTTGATCATTTCGGACGCCGCACTGTGGCGCATATCGTGAAAATGCAAGTGCTCCATACCCAGCGCATGTGTAGCCTCGCTGTATTTTCGCTGAATCCAACGTTTCTTAAATTGGATCGGGAAGTGCTTCAGGCAGCATTTTACCCGTGGGTGAATCGGAACTATGCGCCGGTCGCCGTTCTTGGTGTCGGTCAGAAGGAAGCACTCGCCGCCGATCAACTGCGCGTCTAGAATCTCACTAAGCCGCATCCCGCTGTAAAACGCAACGCGCAAGACGGCTCGTGCGGGAAAATTTGACATTGATCGCGCTATCGTCAGCATTTCCTTGCGGGAAGCCTGGCATCGTGTTCGATGTCATCGGTAAGGTGCGGGAGCAGTACGGCGACAAGCAGGCAAAACCGATGGTAAAGAAGCTTGCTGACACGCTCAACGCCACGATAGCGCGCATCAAAGACCTGGCGACAGGTGGATTTTTCAACCGTAAAGGTTCCAATGTCGATATCGCTGGCGATTACGTCAATAATCTTTCCAAGGTGCATGATGCGATAGCGAACCTATATGCCGATCACTTCGGGCATACCATCCGTCAGGCCAACATTGATTCGTTGCCGGAAAAGACCACAAAGCAGTTGCGCGACATTGCCAAAACCCATGAGGCGCAATACATGCGTGTGGCTGCGGCCGACGCGCTTTCAGAGCGTAAGATGAACATTTCAAATAACCGCAGCATTGCCGCGCAGAAAGCGGCCGCTATCAGGGCCAAAACAGCAGCAAGAATCGACCCTGAAGTGGACGATATGGCAAAGGCGATTGCTCGCAGCGGTAGCATCAAAACAGATCAGGCGGCAAGTCGTCTTGGCTACAGGCCGGAAGAGTTGGGAGTGCGTGGCGACGGCATTATCCGCGTGTTCACCAGCACAGGGAAGAATCTGGACGAGGTTGGCCAGCAAATGGCAGACCTTGGATATGTGGACAAGGACGAGCACGGGAAGTATGATAAGAACGATTTTGAGGATAAGCTTACCGATGTAGTGGCTAGGCGCTCGGTATTGACGCCGGCCGGCATGATGCGCCGCGCGACCGAAGATCATGCGATGGCGATGGAAGAGGTGCATGCCAGATCGCCGGAAGAGTATGCTCAAGTCGAGGATTACGCCGATGACCAGCCAGACGCGTTGCAGGCGGATATCGATGCAGCATGGGATGACAACGAACCACAGGAGCCTTTAAGTGACGACGAAATCGACCGCCTCTTTGAACAAACAGGCAGCGGACTTCCTAAAGAGCATACCGATCAATCTGCGCCACAAGGTGGTCAGGGAGATCAAGCGCCGGCAGCGGGTGAAGCGGGAGAATTTAGCCTTAGAGGAGAAACGCAAGCTGAAGGCACCGCTGCATTAGCGGAAGCTGAACGGCAGGCGCGCACGGCCCACACCGCTGAAGAGCGCACAGCTGCTGCCGAACGCTTGGCGCAAGTCCAGCGTGAGATTGCACAGCGTCAGGATGCCAGCGCGGAGAACTTCCAGCTTGGCCAAGATGCCAACGATAGTCTTGCCGGCCAAGGTGGATTGTTTAGCCGTCGCGATCGCGACCCTTGGAGTTCGTTTAGGAACGTAAGCAATGAGAAAAATAAACACGCAGAATTACCCGATGCCGTCAGAAACGATCCGCGTTACCGCGAAGCGTCCGCCAAAATGCGGGACGTGGACACCGCGAACGCACTACGCAGTGACCTTGCAGAATTTCAGCAAAAAATCTATCCCGGAGGGAAGCGCACAACCTACGCGCTAGACGATGACGGCAACATCTTGGTGCTGCACGGTGGAACCCAGGCGGCACATGCAGCGGAAATATTCGCGCGTGCAAATGACTTGGGCATCATCATAAGAAAGTCTGCAGGCGCTTCGCTCGACGAGTTAAACCGAATGGGATATACGCCGGAAGTCAGCTTGCGCGCATATTCTGGTAGTAGCTCGCCAAACGGCATTATTGCCAGCAAGGACATGCGCGGCATTCCGCTGTTCTCACGCAAAGCTGATTCGTTCGAACGCGACCCCGCAAACATCGACAAGGCAACCCGCCGCATGGGGAAGTTTATCGACGAGTTCACCGCGGGGCGCATGAAAGATAACGACACGCAGATTTTGGGTGATACGCCAACGGTTTTGCAAGCGCTTGGCGCTCCCAACCTGCATATGATGATAGACGGAGCGACAGTCAAAAAGATACTTGGCGGCAAGCATCAATACGCGATGACGGCCGATTTGTTGAAACAATTACCGGAAGCACTATACGATCCGTTGATGGTGTTCAATAGTCCCAATGCGCGCGGAGATTCAGGAAAATTAATTTTTACCGAGATGAAAGCGCGTGACGGTACTCCGATTGTTGCTGCAGTGCATATCGAAAAGAGCAGTTACCGCATGAAAGTGAATGAAGTAGCTAGCGCATATGGCTACCTTGATGCACAAAAACGCTTGGCGAAACTTGCGCCTGAGCTCGAATATTACAGAAATGAAAAGAGCCTCGACCTTTCTACGATCCCTGGGCAGCTCGATTTGCCAGACATGGTTCAGAAAGCACGAAGCTCAGGAGCAAATATACTCACCGAATCGGATGTTGTCAATAGCCATGGTCCAATTTATTCCCGCAAGGATGCGGTAACCGATAATCCGCGTCGTATGCCAGGCCCGGGCAATCCAATCGATAAACTTGCTGGCGGGTACTCAGTCTATGGCGGCGTGGAAGCCACCAAGCGCGAATATGCGCGCACGGCTGCCGGCGATATCGCCAAAGCGCTTGCGCCGGCCGCACGCGACGTTGCCGAACTGACATCCGGAATCATTCGCGGCAATCTTGGCGAACAGGCACGCGGTCGCGAAGTCGCGCAAGAAAATCTGATGAACTTCGCCAAGCTGTTTGACAAGATGCCGGCAGAGGAAAATTATCAGTTCATCGATGCGATGGAGCGCGGTGTACCGTTGAAAGACCCGGTATTGCGCGATGCTGCGCTCGCCTTGCGCAAAGTGCTGGACGAGCGGCGGGATCAGGTTATAGCGCTGGGCAATGGCAAACTGGAAAACTTCAACGAGAACTATTTTCCGCATATCTGGCAGGACAAGGTCAAAGCCGCCCAGTTCTTCAGTCGGCGCCCACTGGAAGGCGGCAAGGGCTTCCTGAAACAGCGTACCTACGATTACTTCAGCGACGGCATCAAGGCCGGCTTAGACCCGATCACGACTAACCCGGTCGAGCTGGCCATGCTCAAGGCGCGGGAGATGGACCGTTACATTTACGGTCAACGTATATTTGCCGAAATGAAGGACAACGGCGTGGCCAAGTTCGTGCCGATGGGAGACAAAGCGCCCGATGGGTGGACCTCGATCAATGACAAGATCGCTCGCGGCCAGCAGTTTTCGCAGGAAAAGGGCGAGACTGTCTACGGCCAATACTTCGCCCCGGACCAAGCGGCGACGCTCATCAACAATCACCTGTCACCTGGCCTGTCTGGAATCAAGGCCTACGATATGGTGCGCAAGGCTGGCAACATGATGAACTCGGCCCAACTCGGACTATCCGCTTTCCATTTGGGCTTTACCACGCTGGACGCATCGATCTCTAAGGCGGCGCTAGGCATTAAGCAGGCTTCCCGCAGCGACGTGGTGCCGGGGCTGCTGAACATCGCTCAATCGCTGAACCCTGCGCAGCCGATCATGAACCTGATGAAAGGCGACAAGCTGTTGAAGGCGTACCTTGGCAACACGAACGACCCTGACATGGCGCCGATTGTTGAAGCGCTGGTGCAGGGTGGTGGTCGAGTCAAGATGGACGATATTTATAAAAACCAAGCCATTAACGAGTTTCGCCAAGCGTTGAAAAAAGGCAATTACGGAACTGCAGCACTGAAGGCATTGCCACGGCTGATGGACGTGATTCAAAAGCCGATCTTTGAATATCTGGTACCGCGTCAGAAATTGGGCGTATTTTTTGACATGGCTAAGGATGCGCTGGAGCAAAACCCAGACATGGATCTGGCGACCAAGCGCGCGACCATGGGGAAGCTGTGGGATAGTGTCGACAACCGCATGGGCGAACTGGTCTACGATAACGTGTTTTGGAATCGCGCATTGAAGGATGCGTTGATGGTCAGCACCCGATCTGTCGGCTGGAATCTCGGCACGATCCGCGAGATCGGCGGCGGCGTCAAGGATCTGAAGGACATTGGCAAGATCGGCGGGTTAAGCGATCGCACGTCGTACATATTCGGTTTGACGTTCGTTTCCGCCATCCTTGGATCGTTGACGCAATACATGTACACCGGCCAAGGCCCACAGGAATTGAAAGACCTATTTTTCCCGAAGACCGGCAAGGAACGTCCTGACGGTACCGAGGATCGCCTGTCGCTGCCGTCTTATATGAAAGATATTTTTGAGTATGGCCACGACATTCGCGGCTTCGTGAAATACGGAGACAATCCGCTTAATACCGTGATGAATAAGGTTCACCCGCTTATTTCCACAGTCGCCGATCTGATATCGAACAAGGACTTTTTCGGGGGTGCCATCCGCAGCCCGGGCGATTCCACGATGCAACAGGCGCTCGACGTGGCGCACTTCGGCCTAAAGCAGGTTACGCCGTTCTCCCTGCGCAATTATCAGCAGCAGTCTGACGCGTCCGGCAAAGAACCAACGGTCGGAGGGTACCTAACGTCTCCGCAAATGGTTGGCATTTCGCCGGCACCGGCGTATATTACGAAGACGGATGAGGAAACCGAATCGAGCCAGGTCAACAAGATGCGCGACAGCCTTGTGTCAAAGTTCCGTGAGGAAATGCGCGACGGTGCGGATTGGGCTGATATCAACCAACGCGCCCGCGATGCTGGACTGTCACAGCAAGACCGCAATTACATCCGCAAGAGCACAGTTATCAAGCCACCGAAACACTTGAAGGCATTTGCAGACCATTGAACAAGCAGAATATCGTCGGGTATATCGCTACGGCGGCCATAATAGGCTTCGTCTGGTATAGCTTTGTCAGGACGGAAGCTAAGGCTAAGCCAAGACCGGTACCTGAAGTTACTGGAAAATTCCAATCCAAGACCTACGCGGCCGGCGAGAATGAGCACGTCACGGTATTCGACATGCCGAATCGGTACGGCCCGGAGCGGTGCTGGGTATTCGTGAACGAAAAGACAAACACATCGCACATGCATTGCGACAGCGACGGTGCCACGGAAATTTTTCCGGATGTCGGACCGGGATTGGATAGATAGCGTGCGGGATTTTCTGCCATTTTAGTGCTTTCCTGTGCTTTTGTTGTTCTTGATACACTACGGAAACCCGCATAAACATTGGGGGGTGGATAAAAACCTATGTGTTTGCATACATACGAATTGGACTCGAAATCCAGTGTACGTCTTTGGCGTACCGTCGGTTCGAATCCGACCCTTTCCGCCAATAAAATAAAATACTTGGTTATGTTTTGAAAGCACCATAAAACGGGTGCTTTTTTCATTTTTGGTGCAATTTTTTGCCATTTTCATTTTAATGTTCATACGGAACAATAATCATGCATAGGCGCCGCCGGTTACGCTCAATTTTGTTGATGCTAAAAGAACATTGCAGAGAGTTGGCAGTGGCCGTTTTTTTGGCTGGCGCCCCCATTTTTTCCGATGCAGCCGATTCCGGATCACTTGAGTTCGCTACCGGGAATTTCACGCAAATGGTCCGCATAGGGGCGCAATGGGATTGGCAGAGGCAATGGTTCGAAAATGGAGATTCGCATCTGGGCGGATACTGGGACCTGACAGCGGCCGAATGGCATGGCACGCGCTACCGCAATATACTGGGAAATGTCGAGAACATCGCCGATATTGGCATTACGCCGGTTTTTCGCTTTCAGAGGGATGGGGGAGTCGGCACGTATTTTGAAGCGGCAATCGGCCCGCATCTGTTATCGGATCTATACGACAATAATGGACGCAGGTTGTCGACAAGATTTGAGTTTGGCGACAGCTTGGGCATTGGATATCGATTCGCCGGCGGCTGGGAGGCCGGGCTGAAAGGTCAGCATTTTTCAAACGGCGGAATCAAGGAACCGAATTCTGGTGTAAATTTTGTTCTTGTGCGCGTTAGCAGACGGTTTGAGTAGAGCTTAATGGAGCAATGGGGCAA
>JBIODP010000076.1:0-9649 GCA_044445195.1 Burkholderiales bacterium
GTTCAAATCCAATACATTTATCTATTATCACTTAGATATTATAGATGCATGGAACGGAAAGTGCCAATATCACTTTCACATGACCGTTATCCGTGTGAAAAGATAACGCCCCCCCATCCGGCGGCAACAGCGATCGAACCAGATCAAGCCCGGTTCCGATCCCCTTGCCGGCAAGAAAGTCAAAGTTTTCCGGTAATACGCCGGGGTTAACTATGCTGATAACGGCCTGCATTTGCAACTGGTCCCATCTGACCGTGATGGCGATGCGCGGGATCCCCGACTCGGCAACCGCATGCTTGGCTGCATTCATGATCAACTCGTTGAAAATCAAGGCAATCGGGACAGTTTCTTGCTCATTGACCCTGATCCGCTGCGGCACATCGACGCAAACATCGAGCACCGCATGCGACGACAACAGTGTTCCCACATTCTGGGCTATGGTTGGCACCATTTCACATAGAACCACTTCATTGTCGAATGCCTGCCCCTGCAGACCATGCACCACGGCCACCGCGCGCACTTTTGAAATTGCCTGATCGATTATGGCGCTTACTTCGGGAAATTGGATCGCGTGCTGCCGGAGAAAACCGGCGACGCCCTGCAAATTATTCTTGATGCGATGGTGTACTTCCCGAACCAGATTGGTGCGCTGCTGCATCATGTGAACCCGTCGCTCCTCCTCCAGTTGCTTGCGATCGGAGTCCGATACGGGTTGGACTTTTTCAAGAAATTTGATCACTTTGATCAATTCCGCATGACTCATATTATCGTAGTTGTACATCGTTTCTCCAGAATCTTGCGCTCTGCGACAATTATTTCTTTACGGCGGTTTCAACCTATCCGTCCCAACGGGATACCAAAACGCGAGCGTCAGTATAGCTAGTGTACGTGACAATTTAGCTAATTTAATCGGGCCGGCGCTTACCTTGACGACAACTCCGTTTCGCATTTCTCTCCCTGTGTCCCTGTAGGGAAGGAGTGTTCGCTTGCAAGCGAACACCGTTACGCAGGCGCGGGGCAATGCCCCTCGAATTCCCTGCTCCCCCTCGTCCGCTTGCGGGAGAGGGGTTGGGGGAGAGGGAAATGCACAAATGCACCATAGGTGATAAGCTATGCCCTCACCCAGCGCCATGCATCGACACCACGCCCGGCTGCTAGCAGGTTCCGTGCCGGCCTTTCCCCATGAAAACTTGCTCCCTTGTAAAATGACCAATCCGGAATGCGTCCCGAATTCGATCCATAGCCTTTTAAAACGATGACAACAACGATTACGCAAGTATCTCAACCACGTCAAAAAGCCGGCCTGAAAACGCTGGCCGCCCTCTTTCCCTTTCTGACCCCTTATAAAGCCCAATTTGCGCTGGCCGGGCTGGCGCTGTTGGTTGCGGCCGGCGCTACCCTGGCGATTCCGTATGCTTTCCGGCAAATGATCGACCTCGGTTTTAGCGGCGCAGGCAGCAGCGCGCACATCAACCAATATTTCCTGGCATTGTTCGGCGTCGCCTGCGTACTGGCAGTCTCCACCGCAGGCCGTTTCTATGTGGTGTCGTGGCTGGGCGAACGCGTGACGGCCGATATTCGCGATACCGTCTATGCGCATGTGGTCACGCAAAGTCCGGAGTTCTTTGAAACGACCCAAACCGGCGAAGTATTGTCGCGACTGACCACCGATACCACGCTGATTCAAACGGTGGTCGGCACCAGCATATCGATAGCCTTGCGCAATTTCCTGCTGTTTATCGGCGGCATGATCATGTTGTTCGTCACCAGCGCCAGGTTGTCGTCGATCATTTTGGTCTTACTGTTGGCGGTAGTGATACCTATCGTCATGTTCGGTCGCCAGGTGCGCACGCTGTCGCGCGCATCGCAGGATAAAATTGCCGATTCATCGGCGATGGCGGGCGAAATTCTGAATGCGATGCCGACGGTGCAGGCATTCACCCATGAAACCATCGAATCCGACCGTTTCGGCGTATCGGTTGAAAATGCATTCAGCATGGCGATGCTACGCATCCGCGCACGCTCGTTGCTAACGGTGGTCGCCATTCTGCTGGTGTTCGGCGCTATCGTATTCGTCCTGTGGCTGGGTGCCCAAGCCGTTATCCAGGGTACCATGACCGGCGGCGCGCTCAGCCAATTCGTTTTATATGCGATTCTGGTTTCAGGCGCGATCGGCGCGTTGTCGGAAGTGCTGGGAGAGGCGCAACGCGCAGCGGGAGCAACCGAACGCTTGATGGAATTGCTGAAGGTCGAGTCGCCCATCCAATCCCCTGCCAATCCGCAAGCGCTGCCGCCCCGTGCCGGCGCCGGCGCCGCGCTGACCCTGCGCGATGTCAGCTTCCATTATCCGTCGCGTCCGCTGTCGCCGGCGCTATCGCACTTGTCGCTGGATATCACCCCAGGCCAAACGGTCGCCATTGTCGGCCCTTCCGGGGCCGGCAAGACCACCCTGTTTCAACTGCTGCTGCGGTTTTACGATCCGCAGCAGGGCGAATTGCTGCTTGACGGCGTCGAAATCAAGCGGCTTTCCCTTCACACGCTTCGCGCTGCCATCGGCATTGTGCCGCAGGACACCATCGTTTTTTCCGCCAATGCGATGGAAAACATTCGATACGGCCGCGCCGACGCCAGCGACGCCGAAGTGATCGCTGCCGCCAAAATGGCGGCAGCGCACGAATTCATCGAACGCCTGCCGGAAGGCTATCGATCGTTTCTCGGCGAACGCGGCGTGCGTTTGTCCGGCGGCCAGCGGCAGCGTATTGCGATTGCCCGCGCTTTGCTCAAGAACCCGCCGCTGCTGTTGCTGGACGAAGCCACCAGCGCGCTCGATGCAGAATCCGAACGCCTGGTGCAAAGTGCGCTGGAAGCGGCGATGGTGGGCCGCACCACGCTGGTTATCGCGCATCGGCTGGCGACCGTGCAACGGGCCGACCGCATCGTCGTAATGGAACACGGTCACATCGTCGAAACCGGCACGCACGCCTCATTGATTACGCAGGGCGGTTTATATGCCAGCCTGGCTGCGTTACAATTCGGCCAAAATTAAGTCTGCAAATTGGTAAAATAGCAGCAACCGGGAAAGAATCTTTATGCGCCAATATCTGGACTTCATGCGCCATGTCAGCGAACATGGCACCAAAAAAACCGACCGCACCGGCACCGGCACGCGCTCGGTATTCGGCTATCAGATGCGATTCGACTTGCAGCAAGGCTTTCCGCTGCTGACGACCAAAAAGCTGCACCTGAAGTCCATCATCCATGAATTGATCTGGTTTCTGGCCGGCTCGACCAATATCCAGTACCTGAAAGACCATGGCGTCTCGATATGGGACGATTGGGCCGATGCGGAGGGCAATCTCGGGCCGATTTACGGCTATCAATGGCGCTCCTGGCCGACGCCGGACGGTGGCGGGCATATCGATCAGATTACGCAGGCGCTGGAGCAGATCAGGCATAATCCCGATTCGCGCCGGATCATCGTCTCGGCCTGGAATGTCGCCGATATTCCGCACATGAAATTACCGCCCTGCCACGCTTTCTTCCAGTTCTATGTCGCTGAAGGAAAGCTGTCGTGCCAGTTATATCAGCGTAGCGCCGATATTTTCCTCGGCGTGCCGTTCAACATTGCATCGTATGCGTTGCTCACTCACATGATGGCGCAGCAAAGCGGTCTGGAAGCCGGCGATTTCATCTGGACCGGAGGCGACTGCCACCTGTATTCCAATCACATGGATCAGGTGCGGGAGCAACTGGCGCGCAGCACCTTCCCGCTGCCGACGCTGCGTATCAAACGCAAGCCCGAATCGATTTTCGACTATCGATTTGAAGACTTTGAATTTGAAAATTACCAGGCTCACCCGACCATCAAGGCGCCGATTGCGGTTTGACGGCAAACCATGACCATGACGAAATTCACGATTATTGTCGCCATCGATGCGCAGCGCGGCATAGGCCTCAATAATGCGCTGCCGTGGCGCCTGCCGGAAGACATGGCATTTTTCAAACGAACCACCACCGGCCACCCGGTTGTGATGGGGCGCAAGACCTTCGATTCGATCGGACGCGCGCTCCCCAATCGCCGTAATATCGTGGTCACGCGCAATCCCGGCTGGCGCTGCGACGGCGTTGAAACCGCTGCATCGCTCGATGCAGCGGCTGAATTGATCGGCGATGCGGAAGCCTTTATCATCGGCGGCGCGCAACTATATAATGAGGCGCTCAATCGCACAGATCGCCTGCTGATTACTGAAATTTCCAGGACTTTCGGCTGCGATACGTTCTTTCCGCCTATCGATATGCAACAATGGCAGGAAGTCGCACGCTACGCGCATCATTCGTCGTCGAACGACTTCGATTACGCATTCGTCACCTATCAACGCCGGAGCACATAAGTCAGGCGTTTTGCTCCCATCGGGCCGGGGGAGAAGCAAATGCAGTTTTTGCTCCCCTCGGATGGGGAGACGAAAATGCAGTTTTTTCTCCCCTCGCCCGCTTGCGGGAGAGGGGCTGGGGGAGAGGGAAGCGTACCGCGTAACATTAGTTAAAGAAGGAACACATAATGGCCGAAGAAGAATTTGAAGTCCCCAGTCCGCATGAACATGCGCTGGAGCATGCGGCACACGGCGGCGATCCGTTCTCGGGAAGAATTGCGGTAATGACCGCCATTCTGGCAACCCTTGGCGCCATGTTCGGTTATGAAGGCGGCGCAACGCAAAACGAAGCCTCATTGCTGAAAAACGATGCTGCCATCGCCAAAACCGAGGCAGCGGACCAGTGGAATTTTTACCAGGCTAAATCCAACAAGCAGAATCTGGCCGAGCTGGCGATCACATTGTCGACAGCGAACCAAGAGAAATACAAGGCAGACATAGAACGCTACAAGAAAGAAAAGGAAGACATCAAGAAAAAAGCGGACAAGCTTGAAGCGGACGTCATCGCGCTAAACGAGCGATCGGATGAAGCGATGCATCTGCATCACCAATGGGCACGAGCCACCACTGCCGAGCAAATCGCGATTTCATTGGCGGCCATTACCTTGTTAACCCGGAAAAAATGGCTACAATATGCGGCCTACGGCGTTGCAGCAACCGGTATTGCATTAGGCATCATTGCCTGGCTTCCGCATTGACATTGGAGACTTCATGAAATTCCGCTTCCCCATCGTCATCATCGACGAAGATTTCCGTTCTGAAAATACGTCGGGCCTGGGCATACGCGCGCTGGCCGACGCGATTGAGCTGGAAGGCATGGAAGTGCTGGGCGTGACCAGTTACGGCGACCTGTCGCAATTTGCGCAACAGCAATCGCGCGCGTCCGCCTTTATCCTGTCGATCGACGACGAAGAATTCGGCGCCGGCTCGTTGGAGGAAACCGATCACGCGCTCAGGTCCTTGCGCGCCTTCGTGGAAGAGATCCGGTACAAGAATGCCGATATTCCCATTTACCTGTATGGCGAAACCCGCACGTCGCGCCATATTCCGAACGATATCCTGCGTGAACTGCACGGTTTCATTCATATGTTTGAAGACACGCCGGAATTCGTCGCGCGCCATATCATCCGCGAAGCCAAGGCTTATCTGGACGGACTGTCGCCGCCCTTCTTCCGCGCGCTGGTGCATTATGCGCAGGATGGCTCCTATTCATGGCATTGCCCCGGCCACTCGGGCGGCGTGGCTTTCCTGAAATCGCCGATCGGCCAGATGTTTCACCAGTTCTTCGGCGAAAACATGCTGCGCGCCGATGTCTGCAACGCAGTCGGGGAATTAGGCCAATTGCTTGACCATACCGGTCCGGTCGCTGCGTCGGAACGCAATGCGGCGCGCATATTCAATGCCGATTACTGCTATTTCGTTACCAACGGCACGTCGACCTCCAACAAAATGGTCTGGCACTCGACCGTTGCGCCCGGCGATATTGTAGTGGTTGACCGCAATTGCCATAAATCGATTTTGCATTCGATCATCATGACCGGCGCCATCCCGGTATTTTTGATGCCGACTCGTAATCACCTCGGCATCATCGGTCCGATTCCGCTGGAAGAGTTCACGCTTGAAAACATCCGCAAGAAAATAGAGGCGAATCCGTTTGCGCGTGAAGCGGTCAACAAGAAGCCCCGCATCCTGACCATCACGCAATCGACCTACGACGGCATCATTTACAACGTTGAAACCCTGAAAAATATGCTGGACGGCGAAATCGACACCCTGCATTTCGATGAAGCCTGGTTGCCGCATGCGACTTTCCACGAGTTTTACAAGGACATGCACGCCATCGGCAAGGATCGTCCGCGCGCCAAAAAATCCATGATATTTTCAACGCAGTCGACCCACAAACTGCTGGCCGGCCTGTCTCAGGCATCGCAAATTCTGGTGCGCGAATCGGAGACGGTCAAGCTCGATCAGGACGCTTTCAATGAAGCCTACCTGATGCACACGTCGACCTCGCCGCAATACTCGATCATTGCCTCCTGCGATGTCGCGGCAGCCATGATGGAAGCGCCGGGCGGCCCGGCGCTGGTTGAAGAAAGCATACTGGAAGCGCTCGATTTTCGCCGCGCGATGCGCAAAATAGATGAGGAATGGGGCCGGGACTGGTGGTTCCAGGTATGGGGGCCCGACACTTTTGCCGAAGACGGCATCGGTTCGCGTGAAGACTGGATGATCCGCGCCGAGGACGACTGGCACGGCTTCGGCAATCTGGCGCCCGGCTTTAACATGCTGGACCCGATCAAAGCCACCATCATCACCCCCGGCCTGTCGCTGGACGGAAAATTCCGCGACACCGGCATCCCGGCGTCGATTGTGACGAAATATCTGGCAGAGCATGGCGTGATCGTCGAAAAATGCGGCCTGTATTCGTTCTTCATCATGTTTACCATCGGCATCACAAAAGGCCGCTGGAACACGCTGTTGACTGCGTTGCAGCAGTTCAAGGACGACTACGATAAAAACCACCCGCTGCGGCGCATCTTGCCGGAATTTGTCGCCGCCAATCCGCGTTACGAGCGTATTGGCCTGCGCGACTTGTGCCAGCAGATTCACGATTTTTATAAGCTATCCGACGTTGCGCGCCTGACCATGGAAATGTATTTATCCGACATGCAACCGGCAATGAAACCGTCGGATGCCTTTGCCAAAATGGCGCATCGTGAAATCGATCGCGTGGGCATCGATGACCTCGAAGGCCGCGTCACGTCTATCCTGCTGACGCCTTATCCGCCCGGCATCCCGTTACTGATCCCCGGCGAGCGTTTTAATAAAACCATCGTCGACTACCTGAAATTCGCCCGCGATTTCAATGAAAAATTTCCCGGATTCGACACCGACGTCCATGGTCTGGTGACCAGGGAAGTTGACGGCAAGCGCGGTTATTTTGTCGATTGCGTGCGGCAAGCAGAGTGAATTTTACCCAGTCAGGGCCATTATTCCGCTGTATTCAGCACAGCCCAACGTGCGGCGCTGACACCTTTTTCCAGACTAATGCGACTGACAACCTGTTCCAATTGAAGGTGTTTGCTCGGTGACGTGATCAAGTCTGCACGAACTTCCACCTTCCCGGTCACGGACAGGTCTTCGCTGTGCAATGACTGGATCACCAATTCAGGCATGCCGTTGAGCATATGCAGCATCAATGTGCGAACATGCACTTCGTCATCGGCACCGCAGACTATCGAAAGCCGGTACACCTGTTCAATTTCAGTTGCGCTTTGCAAACCGTATTTGTTGATCATTTGAACGAAGCCCCGCAAGACCACGTTCGCTCCGAGGATGACCACCGCGCTGATCGCGCCTTGCAACAAAAAGCCGAGGCCGGTCAGCACGCCGACCGCTGCCGAACACCATAAAGTCGCTGCGGTATTGAGACCGCGAACATTCAGACCTTCCCGCATGATGACACCTGCGCACAGAAATCCGATACCCGACACGACCTGCGCCGCAATGCGCGCATGATCTTGCGGCTCTCCGGTAAAGTCAGAGACCGTTACGAACAGGCAGGCGCCTGCAGCGACCAAGGCATTTGTCCGCAATCCTGCCATCCGTTGGCGCACTTGACGTTCAGCGCCGATAATAGAACCCAATACTAATGCCAGCAAAACGCGTAATGTGAAAATATGCCAATCCATTGCCGATTTCCTTTGTGGAGGCTGTATGCACAACACTAAATAAATGGCTGTTCAATTACGAAAGGCCGTCGGCCCGACATACTGTCAAGCTGACGGCCTTTACCTTTTTACTGGATAATTCTAACAGCTTCTAAAATAAAATCTCGTCTGCCCTACGCCACTCCCCATGGTTTTGCCAAGAGGAACTGACCCTACCCTAATTACTTGACAGGAGAACCTGATCAAACCGCCCGCAATCCCATTGCCTGCCCTCTTTCGGTTCAGAAAGTTTTGGTGACCACCAATACCAAGGCAGTCTTGCCCAAGTTATCCCCATTTGGAGCAGTGTAATGGCTGGTGTTGGTGCTAATCACTGCCAGCGCCCCGCTTACCACACCGAAATCCTTGGTGACGCCGGCCTTCCAATCGGTATAGCTGAAGTCCGAATTGTTTTTGACTGTCTGACGACCACCGTGCAAATTGATCGTGAATCCGTTCCCCACATCGATATTTGCTCCGATGTCGAGGTATCCGCTTTTCTTGCTGTCAACAAATCCGAAAAGATTGGTCACCGAATACGAATATTTGGCATAGTAGGACGGGCCATAGCCAAGTTGTCCATATATTTCTGTAGTGTTGGCGTTAGGATGCAACTCATTGGAGGGATAAACATACGACAAAACCCCAACATCATAGGACAGTTTATCCTTGATGATATCGCCGCGTTTGCCGCCATACAGATCCCATTCGACGTCGTCGCTGCCGCCCACATCGGTAATCCACTTAATCGATGACAGCCAAGTTCCCAGATAATAGCCTGTCGGGTTATTTGTATAATCAACGCCGCCTTGCAAGGCGGGATCCAAACGTGTCTGCGAAATTCCGCGATAGCGATAGTCTGACGCGACCCCGACATTGTAGGCCACAACATTGTCTGGCGTTGGGGCCGCAGTAGCCGGCGCATCAGAGGGCTTTACGTCGTCGGCACGAGCAAGTCCCGCGCAAAATGTGGTGGCTATTGCCGCAGCAAGAATAAGTTTTTTCATGGACTTTCTTTCTAAGAATTTTAGATCAAGCACTTCAAATGTGGCGATGGCCCTGCGGCCTTTCCGACACAGGCGAGAGACTAGCAGGCACGATATAAAAACTTTGCAAAAAGAAAGGCATCAACCGTAAATTTTTCGTAAAAATTTTTGGTAGCGATGTCATCACTGCCAGATTACCAAGTCCACAAAACGATCATTCCGCACAGCGGCCAAGACTAATTTGATGAGGTAATTTTCCAGAGACTTACCGGAATCCATTTAATTTTTTATGTTTCTATATTTCCACCTTGCGTTTAATCAAGTACTGTCGAGTTCGACCTGAATTTTTACGCTTTTTTTATACAATGCCCCCTAGTTTTTACAAAATATTTAGCCTTTTTTAGATACCCTTGCTTATTATCAAAAAAGCCTACCTAGGAATGATCGCGAGTTCAAGTTCGAAGTGCAACTTTATGATTAACGGCGTCAGGTGGGAAGATGCGGTAGCATCTGGCCCCTCAGA
>JBIODP010000077.1:0-9644 GCA_044445195.1 Burkholderiales bacterium
GGTGCCGGATTTGACCGCCGTCTTCGTTCTTCTTACCGGCGTTTTCGGCGCAACGTTCGGCGCATCGGTGCTTTACTGGCTACCGTTGCGTTCGGCTCTGGCGCGGGGAGCCATGTTCGGCATGGGAGCGCATGCCGTGGGGTCCAACAAGGCGCATCAAATCAATCGCGACGAAGGGGCAATCGCCGGCCTTGTCATGGTGTTCGCCGGTATTTTTAATGTCCTCGCCGCGCCGCTGCTCGCCTATTGTTTGAGGTGAATGCCCGTGCGCCTTTTCATCTGGCGACGATAAGCCGCCTATTTAGAATTGTTCCCAATTCGCATTGCCGGCTTCGGCAACCTGTAATTTCCTCACTGCGCTGCCGATAGGCTGCGCACCCGCCGTTGCCCTTTTGCATTTTTGCCTTATCGGCAAAATATTGCTCGATGCGGCAGGCGCAGCCAGCACCGGATTGCGTTCTTTTACCATCGCGCGATTCGCCATCGCGGTTTCCTCGAACCGGAATACGGAGACCAGTTGCAGCAGCTCAGCAGCTTGCCCTTGCATCAAGTTGGCGGCCCCGGCCAATTCTTCCACCAAGGCGGCATTCTTCTGGGTAATGTCATCCATCTGCGTCACGGTGGCTGCGACTTGTTCGATGCCGCTGGCTTGTTCCCTGCTGGAAGTGGAGATTTCAGTGATGATATTGGATACGCGTTTTGAGCCCTCCATAATGTCGCGCATGTCGTGTCCGACCTGGTCAGTCAACTGGGCGCCTGCGCGCACCGCATTCTCCGAGTCGTTAATCAGAGTTTTCACCTCGCGCGCCGCCGCGGCGGAACGTTGGGCCAGGTTGCGCACTTCCGCGGCAACCACCGCAAAACCCCGCCCCTGCTCGCCGGCGCGCGCCGCTTCGACCGCTGCATTCAGGGCGAGAATGTTGGTTTGGAATGCGATGCCGTCGATAACGCCGATAATGGCGCTAATCCTGGTAGCCTTGGCATTGATTTCGTTCATGTTTTCAACCAGTTGCGACACGACGACGTTGGCTTGTTCCGCTGTTTGAAAAGCAGTTTCGGCAAGCCGATTGGCGGCATGCGCGTTGTCCGCATTCTGCTTGACGGTCGAGGTCAATTCCTCCATCGAAGCGGCGGTCTCTTCCAGCGAACTTGCCTGCGACTCGGTGCGCGTAGACAGGTCCATGCTGCCGGAAGCAACCTCCGACGATGCCGAAACAATGCCAGCGGCATTTCTGCGGATTTCGGCAATGGTATTGACCAGATTGTCCTGCATTTTCTTCATCGCGAAAAGAACACTGCTGTGGTCGTTTTGCACGGTATCGACCATCTGGCTGAGGTCGTTGCCAGCAATGGTCGTCGCTACCTGAGCGACATATTCCGGTGCGCCGCCGATGGTTTGACGCAAGCTTCGATTGATCGCAGAAACGATTAGCGCCAGCAGAATGCATGCGACGAGCAATACGCCGGAGGATTGCAGCAACGACTGCCTGAAAGCGTTATCGATGTCGTCCATATAAACACCCGTCACCAGGGTCCATCCCCATGGTTTATAGGTAACGACCCGGCTTTGCTTGGGGCCAGGCTCCGTTTGCCCAGGCCGCGGCCAAACGTAATTCACATAACCGGTGCCGCTTTCAGTCTTGCCAATTTCAGCCATCTCACGGAAAAAATAAGACCCGTTCACATCCTTGAATTCGATCATGTTCCGTCCCTCCAGCTCAGGCTTGACCGGATTTGCCAGCATCATACCGTCCAGGTTGTTGACGACCACATAGCCGTCGGTACCGTAGCGCAGGTTTTTAATTGCCGTTATCGCCAGCTTTTGGGCTTCTTCTTTGGGTAGCGTTCCAGCTTGCTCCTGGTCGCCGTAGTATTTGGCCATGTGAAGCGCAACGTCGTCGATATTATTTAAGTCGATGCGACGTTCTTCGATGCGTATATTGCGGGTTTGGATTGCGCCATAGATGAAAATCCCGGTAATGCAAAGCAAACTGCAAATTAATGGAATCCAAAGTTTTTGCAAAAAAGTTAATTTTTTCAAAGAAATCTCCAGAATGCGCGGTGACGCTTATATTGAAGCGAAGGGGAGGGGTGCAGCTGAGACATTCAATGGGGGAACAAATGACTGGCCCATGATTACGGTACTTTCACAAGAATAGCATTATTGCTAATAAGCAATTATATCTATTTTAAAGAAGCGCGTCAATCGTTTTGATCGAATTTATCGTTTATATCTGAAAGTTTACTAATAGTGATTTCATATGATGAAAATCAGGATTTTATTGCCCAAGTTCCTCAGCTACTGCATTCAGCAAGTCATTGCCAGGCACCGGTTTGCTGAAGTATCTGCGTATGCCGTTGAAAGAGACTTCGGAATGGTCGATTCCATCGCTATGCCCGCTGCATAAAATAATAGGGAGATCAGGCTTCAAGCGAAGCAGGCGGCTAGCGAGCGCCATGCCGCTCAAACCGGGCATGGATTGGTCTGAGATGAGTAAATCGACCTCATTTTTTTCAGTTTCAAATGCTGTCAGTACCTGTAACGGATCGTTGTAGAGCCTGACTCTATAACCCCAATCTTCGAGCAGCTCTCCAAAATAGCGGGCAACTGCCGGCTCATCGTCAACCACCCAAATATGCTGCCCCAAGCCAAACTTGGCCTTAGGGTCGCTTTGTTGCGCCTCGAGCAATGCTTCGGGCGGCGAAGCAATGGGAAACAGCAACTGAAACCGGCTTCCTCGTCCAGGCCGGGATTCGACCACAACATGACTATTCGAGCGAAGCAAAATGCCTTGCACCATGGACAACCCCAAGCCGGTGCCCTTTCCCACTTCTTTCGTTGTAAAAAAAGGATCGAACAGGAGCGGCATATGTTCCGGCGCAATGCCGCTCCCATTGTCGGATACATCCAGTGCAAGATAGCTGCCAAACAGGCGCTTGCGGCTGAAAGCGCAAATCCGGCCATTGATCTCGACATGGTGCAAATGAATATCGATGATGCCTCGTTCGGAGGTGATGGCGTCGCGCGCATTAATAATCAGGTTGACCAGAATCTGACTCAACTCGCTGGCGTCCATGCGAATTTGCAGGTTATCTTCGATGCGGCTCCTGATCTGAATGCTTGAAGGCAGGGACGGCACCACCATGGCTATCGCTTCTTGCACCACTGCTGCGGGAAAAATCACGCTAACTGCAGCGCTCGGCTGCGTGCGCGTGAAAGTAAGCATCCTGGCGATCAGGTCGCGCGCTCTTTCACTGGCAGTAATAACCTCTCGCAAGTAAGTTGCCAGCTTACCTTGCTTCTCCGGCGCAAATCGATCCAGCGCCAAATTCGAATAACCCAGAATTGCTGCCAGAATATTGTTGAAATCATGCGCAATGCCGCTCGTAAGATGTCCAAGCGCCTGCATCTTCTGGGATTGCTGCAATTGCCGTTCAAGATCCTGTTTTGCAGCGACGGATTGTTCATGCTCGGAGCGGTCGCGCGTGAAAACAAAAAGCTGCTGGGATTTTGAATCATAGGTTGCTGAAACTTCAACCGCAAATTCATATCCCTGCTTGTGGCGATGGCGGGATTCAAATTGATGCTGTCCCTCGTCCATTATTTTCTGCATGTGCCCCCGGACTTCCTCAGGGCTCTCGGCCGCTTCCAACTTGGCGATGTTCATGGTCAGCAGTTCTTCAGCCGTATACCCAGACATCCTGGCATAGGCATCGTTGACCTCCAGCAAATGGCCCTCCATATCGGCTATCCAGAAACCATCGATGGCCGTATCGATTACGCGTTTGTGGCGCAATTGGGCCCGTATGTTTTTCGTCACATTTTCTGCAACCGAAATATAGCCTTCTATCACTCCCGCTTCGTTGCGCAAAGGCGTCACGGTTCGATCGAAGATAAAGTTGTCACCCTGTTCAAGCGCGTGATAAATCAATCCTCGCCAGACCTTGCCCGCTTCAACTGTTGCCCGTATATCCCATGCCACCATCGGGTCGGGTGTGATGGGGGCGGAAAACAGCGAAAGATTGTCTTCGTATTGCGAGGCATGGGGCGGCACCACCGTGCGTGCGGCGCGATTGCGCCAGCGCACCTTGCCCTGGAGATCCGTCACTACAACCGGGGTAGCCATCGATTCCAATGCCAGCGACTGCGTGCGCAAGGTTGCATTGACTGTCAGCAGGGTTTGCGCCTGCCTGGCAAGCTTCTGATACGGCTTGCGGACACTGACCACAAACACGGCCCGATAAATCAGGCTATAGCTAAGAAGCTTATACAAATGACCCAGGAGGTTCTGGACATCATTGAAAGCTTCATAGTGAACCAGGAAGAATTCGGCTAATGCCGCTACCGCGGTGGCGCCGAATATCAAAGGCAAAATTTCGTCGTCCGACAGACGTGCCAGCCGATAAAAACGGTAGGCCGAAAAAACAAGCAAGCCCGCAATCACCCATTCAAACATTTCTTTAAACGACGTCACGCCACTGTTTTGAAAATAGGTGTCCGGTAAATCAGCCTCATGAAAAATGATTCCCCACATCACCATCAGGCTGACGATCGCGTAGGCGGTAAACAGGCCATACCGTTCCCATGCCGATGGCTGACGAAGGCGAGGGTACAAACTGACGCCCAACAGGGTGAGAGCAACAACCAGACGCGCAGCCAACCAGAATGCAATGCCTTTTTCCACGGAGCTTGATGTGATGAGGTCAGGCATCCCCTCGAGCGACATGGCATGGGCGAAATCGAGCCAGCCTGCAGCAAAGAGGCCGATGGCGATCAATAGCAATGATGCGGAAACTTCTTTTGCAGGGGTATGCCATACCGTCGCAAAAACAAGAAAAGCTGCCACTATTGAAGCAAATTCCAATAGGGTATGTATTGCAAGGTAATGCTTGGGAGGGATGTGCACGCCCGATATTGGCAGCATCATCGCCAGAAGCGCCAAAGCGGAAAGTAATGCGACAAGAACCATTTCTCGACGCAATCGGCGCTTGCCGCCTGCTATTGCCTGCATGGTGAATTCCATGCCTTTAGTCTTCAAGACCCAATACTTTAAGCAAGCGAGCCGTGTCTATCGGTTTGGAAAAACAGCATTCGGCGCCGGCCGCAAGAAGTTCAGCTTCATTTTCAGCACTGAGATACCCGCTCATTCCAATGATGCGCACTTGTGCCGGCCCGGGGATTTGCTCGATTTGCCGGCAAACTTCAGTTCCCTTGATGCCCGGCATCAAAAGGTCCAGCAGAACGATGTCGGGAGAAAATACATGGACTTTCTGCCCGGCGTCGAAGCCGTCATAGGCGGTCTCCACAATCGTTTGATACTCCCCGCCTTCGAGCAACTCCTTTAAAAAACCGACAACGGCTCTATCGTCATCGACGATCAGCACCCGCAGAGGCCCTTTATTGCCAACCGGATTCCATTGGCGCGCAAAACGCTCGACTTCTTCCAGGCGAAACCGGCGATGCCCTCCAGGCGTGGACTCGGCTTGCAACAACCCTTTTTGCGCCCAGGTGCGTACGGTTACCGGAGAAACCATCATCCATTGGGCAACTTCGGTGGGAGTAAGGTATGGTTTGCTTTTTAACGCTTCAATCATATTTAAAAACAATTCTTGTGAAATTCCATTTAATCGCGATTCAATCGATTATGCCAGTTTTATCGGTATTTGTGCTTGTTTGATTATTGTCATTATGCTATGTGATGGTCGCGGTTTTGCTAAACTCTACAAAAAACGATTGGGCGTTACACTAATGCTGTTATATATCAAGAATCAGTTTGTATCTGATCATTTCCACCATCCTTTAAGAGGCATAAATCATGACAATATCAATGTACCAAATTTCCTCGCCTGTCTTTACGCGCATATTGCAAAATTTGTCTGCCATACTCGGCAAGGCCGCCGCACATGCAGAGGCAAAAAAAATCGACCCGTCGGTTTTCATCAATGCGCGACTGGCGCCAGACATGCTGCCGTTTGCGCGGCAGATACAAATTGCCACCGATGCTGTCAAAGGCTGCGTAGCGCGGCTGGCCGGCATTGAAATTCCCAGCTATGCGGATACCGAAAGCACATTCCCCGAATTACAGGCGCGAATCGCCAAGACGCAGGATTTCGTCAAAAGCGTCAGCGCTACGCAAATCGACGGTAGCGAGGACCGTACCGTGACACTGACGTTGCGCGGCAGTGAAATGCAGTTTCTGGGATTGCCGTACCTGCTTAATTTCGTATTGCCGAACTTCTATTTTCACGTGACGACCGCTTACGCGATCTTGCGGCATAACGGCGTAGAGATTGGCAAGACTGACTTTTTAGGCAGCAACTGATCGCAGGTTGGGCTTTGCAGCCCAACCTGCCCGGCTGAATAATTACCGCAGATCAAAGGATCTTCATGATCCGGGGCGCCAGCTTCATTCCCCGGAGGATATCTCCCTGCAGCTTGATCTTCTTCGTCATCGCCGCCACGTGCGGCGCCAGTTTCTTGGCGCGGAGATCGAGCCAGACGTTGAGCGGCGCAGTGATGGTGACGTCGGCCGGCGCCAATTCGTCGCGGGTAACGACCGGAATATCCTGGGTGGCATCGATATGAACCGCTCCCATGCCCTCGAAAACGAACTTCAGCTTGACTCCCATATTACCCAGCCCTTTGGCCTTTACGCTCAACTCGTCGGCCAGAAAATCGAATGTTATGCCTTCACTCATCTTAATTCTCCAAATGTAATAGTTAGAATAGTTAGAATATTTAGAACAGTCAGACCTTATGGCCCCACTCGCTGATGGCGTCATAAGTGCGGACCTCCCAATTTTCCTCATCGCGGATTTCGATGCCTTCGCAACCGAACTCCACGTTGAATTCGCTGGGCGTGGTCGCGTAGAACGAAATCATCCGGTCGTTGGGATGGCGGCCGAGCGCCATATGGAGGTTGATGTCGAGGTTCTTGGCTCGCTCCAGCGCATGGCCGACAACATCCAGATCGCGAACCTCGACCATCAGGTGATGCATTCGATTGGGCAAGGGCAGGCCCGCGAACGCCAGCGTATGATGCCTCGGGTTGATGTGGAAGAAGGTGAATTTGACCGGAACCCCCTGGATATCCTGGACGATGTAATCGCTGATCTCGAAACCGAGGATATCCCGGTAGAATTTCTCGCTGCGTTCAAGGTCGCCAGTGCTTAGCGCGATATGACCGAAGCCTTGCTCGCCGGTGACAAAGCCCCCCGGCACCAGGGGCATGTTGAACTGGTCGGAGACGATCTTCGGGTTGTAGACCGCCTCGACGCGCAGGCCGTCCGGATCGTTGAACCACAACATGTTCGCCACATCGCGCGCCGCGATCTCCTCGACGCTACCCTGATGGACTTCAACCCCGGAAGCCTTCAGATGCTGTGCCAATAGATCCAGCGACTTGGCCTTGCCGACCTGGAAACCCGCCGCCCAAAGGTCTTCGCTGGAGCCGGGCTGTACGATAAAACGGTAAGCATGATCGTCCATTCTGATCGCCATGGAACCATCATCCCGCTCGGCGACATTCATGCCGAGGAAATCGGTGGCGTAGTGCTTCCACTCCTCTTTCTTGTTGGACTCTATAATCAAATAGCTTAGTTGTGTCAGGTAATTCATTTCATCTCCTCCAAATCGATCTTCAGATGAACAGGCTCAGGATATCGTCGGGGTTGTGTCCCAATGCGATCGAACCGGCTGTGGTTGCCCACTTCGTGCGGTTGTTGATGGCGTGAACCCGTGCTGCCTGAATGTCGCAATACAGCCGTTGCAGCGGCTGATCGAGCATGAGCGAGCGGGCGCCGCTGGCGACGAAGAGTCGGTCGGCCGCGCGGTGCGCCAGATCGACCAGATTGCAGTGGTCGTAGCGATAATCCGCGCGCTTGTGGAGATCGATTTCCTCTCCGCGAGACAACATGTCCATGTATTCGTTGAAATTCGCCGCCATTTGGAGGCGGGCGGCACGCAGTTCTGCCGCAGATTCGCTGATCCGGATTTGTGTGACCTGCTCGTTGCTCCACTTGGCGCCGGAATACAGGCTGGTCGAGGTTTTGGTGGCTTCAACGAAGATATCCAGGATGCGCTGGGCTGCTCCCATGGCAGGGGTGGTGATGCAAGCCCCGAAGATGGTGGGGAACGGAACGCGGAACAGCGGCGCGTCGGCTGTGCCGTCCTGCATGCCCGGCGTGTTGAACATCTGGCTCGCGATGATAGGCAGGGCATAGGAGTCGGGAACGAAGGCTTCCTTGATCTCAAGGCTCTTGCTGCCGGTGCCCTTGAGGCCCATCACATGCCAGTCGTCGATGATCTTGTAGTCGGACTTCGGAACCAGATAGGTCGCGTAATCGGGGAAGGGGCTGCCCTCGGACGGAAGGTTGGCGCCGAGCAGGACCCAGTCTGCGTGATCGATGCCGCTGGAGTAATGCCAGCGACCTCTCAGAACGACACCTTCGGCAACGCGCTCGGCCGTGCCGGTCGGTGCGTAGGAGGACGACATCAGCACCTCGGGGTTTTTGCCCCAGACATCGATCTGGGCTTCTTTGGAAAAGTGGGCAAGTTGCCAGTTATGGACGCCGAGAACGCCCATCAGCCAGGCGCTCGACGGGCAGCCCTGAGCCAGCAGTTCCGATACCGTGAAGATATCGGTCGGGTGCGATTCATAGCCGCCCCAGTAAGAGGACTGGAACATCTTGAAGAACCCGGCCTCGTGGAATTCCCGGATCGTTTCCTCAGGCACCTTGCGTTGGGATTCAGTGATAGCGGCGCGCTCGCGCAGAATGGGCTGCATATCTTTAGCCCTTTGGATAAGCGTGGCGGAATCCATCGGAGTGAGGTTTGGTTTGTTGGCTAACGCGGCATTATTGGCTGTCATGGTTGTCTCCTTAAAAAATAGGCCTGGTTTTTTTTGACACGGCGGTTCATCCGCACCCGGAATTGCCGTGCCTGTGTACTACTCGAAAAGTGCTTACGTGTTCGTTGGGTTGGTCGGTTTGTCCAAGGCAGCAAAGGCCCGGTTGAAGAAGAGCAGGGGTGCGGCATCGCCGTCGGATGCAACGTCCAAGACTTCGCAGATGAAGATCGTATGCGTGCTGGCCGGCACTGCCTCGACGATGCGGCAGTCGAAACTCGCCAGCGACCCCGCCAGGATCGGCGCGCCCAGGCGTCCCGCCACCCACTCGCCTTCCAGAAAGCGCTCCTCGCCGCGAATGTCCTTGACCATGCCGGCAAAGCGATTGGCCAGATTTTCCTGAGCCTCGGACAGAACGTTGACGCTGAGCGTCCCGCTGTCGAGGATGATTGCATGCGCGCGCACTTGGCGGTTAATGCACACCAGCAGGCGCGGCGGCTCCGCCGTGACGGAACAAACCGCCGTCGCGGTGAGCCCGGCACGCTCGGTCCCATCCGAGGTGGCAATGATCGTGCATCCAGCGGCGAAGTAACGTATCGCGCCGAGAAAGCGTGCCGGTTCGACGCTCGCGATATCATTGGTCATACAAGCGCGATCTTCCATTGCAACATTGGTCATATACAAATCGTCTCCATCTTTATTGTGATCCGCCGAGCCTGTTTGCCCAGGCGATGTAAGCACTTAGAGCAAGGCATGTGCCAGCAGTAGCGCTGTGGAGAAAATATTGCGATGCACAAC
>JBIODP010000078.1:0-9602 GCA_044445195.1 Burkholderiales bacterium
ATAGACACCTTAAAGGCAGTGCGCGCTGAATTGGGCCCGCAAGCATCGATTGCCTTTCTGATCGGAGCCGATCAGTTGCAACATCTGGATACATGGCGGGATTGGCGGCACCTTTTCGATTATGCGCATATTTGCGCAGCGTCCCGCCCTGGGTTTGCGTTGAACGCCTCGCAAGTGCCGGAAAAAGTCGCGCTCGAATTCGCCCGGCGCGTTGCGATGCCGGAGCAGATTCGCACTACCGCAAGCGGTTTGACGTATTTGGCAAAAAATTTGGCGGTCGATATATCCGCCACCGATATTCGCACTGCAATACAACGTGGGGAAAGCCCGGATTCGCTGGTGCCTTCCCGAGTACTGGATTATATTAAATTACATCATCTCTATAAAAGCTAAATGGACATCAAAAAACTGCAAGCTCTCGTCGTTGACGCGCTCGAAGACGTCAAAGCCCAAGATATCCGCGTGTATGACACCGTGCACCTGACCAGCCTGTTCGACCGCATCGCGATCGTATCGGGAACTTCCAATCGGCAAACCAAGGCATTGGCGGCATCGGTGCGCGACAAGGTCAAGGAAGCAGGCGGCGCTATCCTGAGCGTTGAGGGCGAAGACACCGGCGAATGGGTATTGGTTGACTTGGGCGACATGATCGTCCACATCATGCAGCCGACTATACGCGCCTACTATCGGCTGGAAGAAATCTGGGGTGAGAAGGAAGTGAAGCTCGGCGCTGCCAAGCGTGTATCCAAACGCACGGCAGCGGAGCCGATGGATGAGGACGCAGCGCCGAAAAAAGCCGGACGGCATTTGGCCGCCAGCCAGGCCAAGGACGACGATGCGCCGGCCACAGCAGCACCGGTCAAGTCGGCACGCAAGACATCAACCTCTACCCGCAACCCGGCTGCAAAGAAAACCGACGCTGCGCCGGCAAAGAGAAAACCGGCGGCTAAAAAGCCGGTGGGTAAAACCATCAAGGTGGCGGCGACCAAGAGTGCGGTCGGCTCCGCTAAAAAAGCACCGGCCAAACGCGCTCCGGCAAAACCAAAGCCATAAAATATCGTGCAGCTCATTATTGCTGCGGTGGGCCACAAAATGCCCGCCTGGATCGAATCGGGTTTTGCCGAATACGCCAAGCGCATGCCGGCGGAGTGCCGCATTCATCTGAAGGAAATCAAGCCGGTCGAACGTTCCGGCAGCAAAACCGCCGAAACGGCGATGGCGCTGGAGCGCATCAAAATTGAAGCGGCGCTGCCCAAGGGCACCCGCATCGTCGCGTTAGACGAGCACGGCCAGGATCTGACGACGGTCCAGTTGTCGCGACTTTTGGTGCAATGGCAACAAGACGGGGGCGACACCAGTTTTATTATCGGCGGCGCCGATGGGCTCGATGCGGAATTCAAGGCCAGGGCCGACCTGTCGATTCGTATTTCCAGCCTGACTTTGCCGCATGGCATGGTGCGCGTGTTATTAGCCGAACAGCTCTACCGTGCGTGGTCGATCACGCAAAATCACCCTTATCATCGGGTCTAATAATAGGTCTAATAACAGGTCTAATGATGAAACATGGTCATCGAAAAATTTATCTGGCATCCAAGAGCCTGCGGCGGCGCGAACTGCTGCAGCAAATCGGCATCGATTTTGTGCTGCTAAGGTTGCGCGAACAGGAGCCCAGGGGCCCGGACGTCACCGAACTGGTCTTGCCGGGCGAACATGCGCATGATTACGTCGCCCGCGTCACCCGCGAAAAAGCGGCATGCGCGTGCCAGGTCATGTTGGCGCGCAAGCTCCCCATCTATCCGATACTGGCAGCAGACACCACGGTGGCCATCGATGATGCCATCCTCGGCAAACCGGCCAGCCCGGCAGAAGCCGCCGGCATGCTGGCTGCATTATCGGGGTGTACCCATCAAGTGCTCACCTCTGTGGTGGTGCAGCACGACGAACAGATATGGCAAGTCACGCAAAGCTCCGATGTCCTCTTCGATAACCTGTCGAAACAGACTATCGACGCTTATTGTGCAAGCTCCGAACCCTACGACAAGGCCGGAGGTTACGGCATTCAAGGAACTGCCGCGAGCTTTATCAAGCACATATCAGGCAGTTATACAGGTATCATGGGCTTACCTTTATTTGAGACGGCGCAACTATTACGGCAGGCAGGCTTACGTATCCTATGAGTATCCTATGAGCGAAGATATTCTCGTCAATATTACCCCGCAGGAAACGCGGGTCGCCTTGATTTTGCAGGGTGCGGTGCAGGAACTGCACATCGAACGCACGCTGTCGCGCGGCATGGCCGGCAACATCTATCTCGGCAAAGTGGTGCGCGTGCTGCCCGGCATGCAATCGGCATTTATCGACATCGGCCTGGAGCGTGCCGCCTTTTTGCATGTGGCCGACATTTGGGAAGCACGCGATGCGCATGCGAGCGCCGCTATCCCGATTGAACGGTTGCTTTACGACGGCCAGGTACTGACCGTTCAAGTCATCAAGGACCCGATCGGCACCAAGGGGGCGCGGCTGTCGACCCAGATTTCCATTGCCGGCCGGATGCTGGTTTATTTGCCGCAAGACACGCATATCGGCATTTCGCAACGCATCGAAAACGAAGCCGAACGCGAAGCCTTGCGCGAAAAAGTGCAGTGCCTGATGCAGTCCGGCGAAAAAGGCGGTTTTATCATCCGCACCATGGCGGAAGATGCAACCGATGCCGAACTGGCGATGGATGTCGAATACCTGCGTAAAACCTGGTCCACCATTTCCCATCAAGTCAAAACCCGGCCTGCGCCCTCGTTGCTGTACCAGGACCTGAGCCTTGCCCAACGGGTATTGCGCGATTTTGTCAGCGAAGAGACCGCCAGCATCCAGATCGATTCGCGCGAGAATTTTTACATGTTGCAGCAGTTTGGCCACAGCTTCACGCCTTCGGTATTGCCGCGGCTTATGCATTACACCGGCGAACGGCCTTTATTCGATCTCTATAGCGTTGAAGAAGAAATACAGCGCGCGCTCGGCCGCCGCGTCGACCTGAAATCGGGCGGCTACCTGATTGTCGACCAGACCGAGGCCATGACTACCATCGATGTGAATACCGGCAGTTTTGTCAGCGGACGCAATTTCGACGACACCATTTTCAAGACCAATCTGGAAGCCGCGCACGCGATTGCTCGGCAACTTCGCTTGCGCAACCTGGGTGGCATGATCATCCTCGATTTCATCGATATGGAAAATATCGAGCACCGGCAGGCAGTGTTAGCCGAATTGAACAAGGCGATATCGCGCGACCGCACCAAAATATCGGTATCTGGATTTTCCGCATTGGGTTTGGTCGAAACCACCCGCAAGCGCACGCGCGAGTCGCTGGCGCACATCCTGTGCGAACCATGCCCAGCATGCCAGGGCAGGGGGCAGGTGAAGACTGCGCGCACTATTTGCTACGAGATTTTGCGTGAAGTGCTGCGCGAAGCCAAACAATTCAACCCGCGCGAATTCCGCATCCTGGCAGCGCAAGTCGTGGTAGACATGTTCCTGGAAGAAGAGTCGCAGCATCTGGCGATGCTGGGAGACTTTGTAGGCAAACCGATTTCACTGCAGGTGGAATCGATTTATCATCAAGAGCAGTACGACATTATTTTGATGTAACTTTTTGCGGAGATTTACATTATAAACAAATAGTTTATAATTCACCGCATGATACAAACCTTCGCCGGCACTGAAACTGAACATTTCTTTTTGACTGGCAAGTCCCGTCGATTGCCAACCGAGATACTGAAACGGGCGGCAATGCGTTTGATGCAGGTACAAGCTGCAACGCAGGTTGACGATTTACGCCTGCCGCCGTCGAACCAGTTGGAAAAACTTTCTGGCAACCGCGAAGGTCAATGGAGTATCCGCATTAACGGCCAATGGCGCATCTGTTTCCGGTTCGAGGCGGGTCATGCGTTCGATGTCGAAATTGTCGATTACCACTAAGAGGAGCAACCATCATGATGAAAAATGGATTGCCGGCCATACACCCTGGCGAATTTCTGGCCGAGGCGCTTGAGGAATTAGGCGTGTCGCAAGCGCAATTTTCCCGTGCAACAGGGGTATCGCCGATGCGAATTTCGCATGTCATCAAGGGACAACGTCCGGTGACGGCGGAATTGGCACTGTTGTTTGGTCGGGCCTTGGATCAGTCGCCGCAATACTGGATGAATTTGCAAGCCGATTATGATCTGAAAACCGCGCAATCGAATATTGGCGAACGGCTCGCCAATATTCATGCGTTCGCACATGCTTGAATTGCTCAAGCGCGCCAAGATCATCGCCGCCAAATCCGATATATCGGTCAACGCGCTATTCAATGCAGAGCTTCGGCATTTGGTGGAAGCCTTTGACGCCGCAGAGGCATCCGGAAATCAGAGTTTCAAATCGCTGCTGGATTTCTCATGGGGTCGTGCGGACGATCATTCAACAATGGTTGCTTTGGGTATCGACAGCCAGGAAGACCTGTTCCTGTTGATGGTGCTGGCACGCCTCCCCATGCCGCGCTTGCCGAAAACAACGATGCAAGACATGGTAGATTGCCTTCACGCACTTGCACCGTAGACGACCGGCGCATGAAGGTCGACGCAACAATTGCTGCTGCCGGATACAGGGCCGCTCATTCCGCTGGCTTACGCCAACGCGCTCGATATCCTGTTCAAACCCGGATTTTGATGGTACCAAAAGCAGGCTGCGATCCCTGCCTTTTTCGAATGCCCCATAGTTAACATGTAAATCGGGTAAGTAATTGTAATATGATATCGGCTTCCCTCTGTCGTTCGACTATATTGTTACCGTTCTCTGCGCGACTTTGGCAAGGGGCTTATCCATGACGTGCATGCCTCAACCGTTTTACTGAATTATCAGACCACTCAGATGAAGATTGCTAAAGGTTTGCTTGCCGGCCTGGCCTGCGCGATGGCGTTTTTGCTATGTACGCCCGTCGGCGCCATTCCGGCCATGGATGTGCAATTTGAAGATTTGATGGCGCAGTCCGGCGACGTCAAAAAGTCGCTCAACCTGAACCCGAATCAGCAAGTGTTGTGGCAACAGAGTGAGTCGAAGATACGGGCAATATTGGCAGCGCGGCAGCGCCGGCGGGATCGGTTGCAGTCCGATCTGCAAAAAGAACTTGGCGACACCGGGACGGAATTACGCGATTTGGCGAAACAGGTAGATGCGGAAGCCGATCTGAGCTATCAGGAAAACAAGCAACTCCGGGAGCTCTGGTTGACCGTCAACGACGCACTGACCGACGCCCAGCGGCAGACGATATTGCTGTTTCTGGCTGACCGGTTGCAATTGGTCCCCGATCAGGGCTGCAAATGCAGCGACCAGCCCCGTGCCAGAGGCACGAGCCGGCAAAAACCGGGCGGTGTGGGTGGCGGGTTGCCGCAGTAAAAGAATGCAGTAAAAATGCAAGGAAAGAAAGCGCAAGCTGTCTTTTTTGCAGTATGTGCACAAAGAGATTAACATGAGCGGCGGAGTCGGATTTTGCCTTGATTTTGTGCTGATTTCGCCTTGTCCATCAACATAAACAAGAAATAATATTTCTAAAATGATATACCGTTTAACATTCGTCAAATTGGGGTTTTTCCTGGGGGTTTTATCGCTTTGCACAAGCGCGTTGATAGCCGGCGCAGAGCCGGAATCAGGCCGTGCGCATGAAGGAGGAGCCCATGCCGGAGCTCATGCAGGAGCTCATGCAGGAGCCCATGTCGGTGTCAGGCCGCCACCGGCGCGGGTGGAACATGTTCCGCAGGCGCGGCAAGGTTATCACTGGACTCGCGGTTATTGGGGGTGGGATGGCAGGGGGCACGTATGGATGGAAGGCCGTTGGGAGCAGGAACGCCCCGGGTTTCGTTTTATCGAAGCGCAATGGGTGCTGGTTGGTGCTGAGTGGGTCTTTTATCCCGGTTATTGGGACCCGTTGCCGGCTCCTGTAGTCGTCGCTCAACCGCCGGTGCAGGTTATCGTGCAACAACCGCCTACTGTGTACGTCGAGCGGGATCAGGCGCCGCAACCACAGGTGCAGCAGGGCGCGCCGTCGCCGGCACAGCAGAACCCGAATTTCTGGTACTACTGCCGTAATCCCGCAGGTTACTACCCGTATGTAAAAGAGTGCGCCGGCGAATGGCAGCAAGTAACGCCGACTCCCCCCTAATATAACGCACCCAACAATATTCAACTAAAGGCCACTTAGCCTCATGCGCTTCGCGATCACCGGTTGTGACAGATACCTGAATGTATTCGAGGAATTTCTCAGGGCCGGTTGGGAGCCGGTGAAACTGTTTTCCGTTCCGGCAACCAATTTGCTGGATGCCAACAGCAGAATCACCCGCATGGCCGAACGGCGCGGCATGGATGTGCAGCTGTCGCGGATGAAAGAAGAAGACCTCCGGGATCTGCGCGATCGCGGTTGTGAAGCGTTGATAGTCGCCAGTTACAACTGGCGCATCGGCAACTGGTTTCCGTATTTTAACTATGCGGTTAATTTCCATCCGTCGCCGTTGCCGCTGGCGCGTGGCCCTTACCCGATGGTGCGGGCGATACTTGAAGACCGTCGCTCTTGGGCGGTTACCTGCCACAAGCTTGAACCTGAATTCGATTCCGGCGACATCCTTGACGCCGAATCTTTTGACCTGCATGCACAGGAATGTCACGAGAGCCTGAACCTGAAGCTGCAGATGGCGTCCGGCCGTCTGGCCCGCCGCGTGGCAAAAAATTTCTCATCGTTGTGGGAACAAGCCCAGCCGCAGGGCCCGGGCGAATACTGGCCTTGCTTTACGGTGCAGGAACGGTCTGTCGATTTTGCCGATCCGGTAGAGGCGATATTGCGCCGCATACGCGCTTTCGGGTCGCTCGAATGCTACGCCGTCGCAAATGGCGAACAGATTTACATCCGCCGCGCCATTGGCTGGACCGAACCGCATAATAACCAACCCAATACCGTTGCGCACGTCGATAACCACACCATGGTCATCGCCGCGAAGGATGGGTATATAGCGCTTCTCGAATGGGGTTTAATCCCGGCCCCCGCCAGTCAGGAAACGATCGATAGTTAACATCTGTCGGCATATTCAAACTACTTTAGGGTAAACGATGCGACAGCATCGGCATTAATGGCTCCCACACCATCTCTGCGCGCATGTTCTGCATGCAATGGTGATGCCCCAGGGGGCATTCGCGTTGCCGGCAGGGCGCGCAATCAAGGTGCAAAGACAAGGACTTGCAGACATCGGAAAATGGCGGCGCATGACCCGGGTCGGTCGGTCCATACAAGGCGATGACAGGCCGGTTCAAGGCCGACGCAATGTGCAGCAATCCCGAATCGTTGCTGACCACTGCATCCGCTTGCGCAATCAGGGCAATTGCCTGATCAAGCGTGGTAATGCCGGCGAGATTGTGCGTCGCCGGCGCCAGCGCGGCAATCTCGGCGCATACCGGGCCGTCTTTGGCGGAACCCAATAATACGATCTGCGCATCCGCATAAGCATGCTGAATTAGTTGTGCCAACCGGGCGAAATGCGAGATGGGCCAACGCTTGGCGGAACCAAACTCGGCGCCTGGGGCAAACACGATCAGCGGCAATGCCGGTTGCAACCCCGCGCCGGAGAGCGCCTCGGCCTTTTGCGCATCGCCAACTTGCAGCATAGGGCGCGGCAAGGCAGACGGCGCGGGCGCGTCCGGCCGTGGCGCCGACGCCAGCGCAGCGTAGTAAGACACCATGGGCCTGGGCGTCGGGTCGTCGACATGCATCACGTTGATTAAGCCATAGCGTGACTCGCCGCGATAGCCGATTCGCCGCGCAATGCCGGCCAGCCAGGGAATCAACGCGAATTTCAGGGTATTGGGCAACACGTAAGCTTCCGCATAGCCGCGCCGGCGTAAAGTCTGCGCGAAGGCCCAGCGCTCGCGCAATTGCAAGGCGCCATGCCTGAATGGCGACTCAATGACCGATTCAACCTGGCTCATCGCGCGCCAAACCGGCGCTACCCACGCGGGCGCCAATACATCGATGGGCCGTTGCGGGTCGCGCTCATGCAGCAGGCGAAGCAGCGGCTGCGCCATCACGGCATCGCCGATCCAGTTCGGTGAAACGATCAGTGTTCGCGGCATGGTGGATGGAATTCGTTCAACCGGCCAGCATTTCATACGGTCCGCCGCGCGCCAATGCCCGCTGGTAGGCAGGCCGGGTATGGATGCGTTCCAGAAAATCGGCAAGATTGGGCCGGCCGCTCATAGCGCCGCGTGCGTTGGCGGCCTCAACCGGAAAGCTCATCTGGATATCGGCTGCGCTAAAATTGTCGCCGGCGAACCATCCGGTCTTGCCGACCTCGGCATCCATGAAATCGAGATGCGTTTTCGTGTTGGGGTCGAGAAATCCGCTCCGCACGCGCCCGACGATTGCCCGCGCGACAGGTTTGACAAAGAAAGGCAGGGGCGCCGTTTCAATACGCCGAAAAATGAGCGTCATCACCATCAGCGGCATGATCGAACCCTCAGCGTAATGCAACCAATAGGTGAACTGTCGCCCGGCTACCGTCCCCCGCGCCGGACGCAAGCGGCCATCGCTGTAATGGTCAAGCAGGTATTCGACAATTGCCCCCGTCTCGGCTACCGTTATGTCGCCATCAGAAATCACCGGCGACTTGCCGAGCGGATGCACGGCGCGTAACTCGGGCGGCGCCAGCATGGTGGTTTTGTCGCGCTGGTAGTGGTGAATTTCGTATTCGATGCCAAGCTCTTCAAGCAGCCACAGCACGCGTTGCGAACGTGAGTTATTGAGGTGGTGGACAGTAATCATAAAGTGCCTTCCATCGGTGAAAAAGCGCGAAGCTATCTGAAAATCGCGGTGCTTACAGACTCGCGTCGCGGATCATGTTGCGAGCGATGACTAACTGCTGAATCTGGGTCGTGCCTTCGTAGATGCGGAACAGGCGCACGTCGCGATAGAAGCGCTCGATGGCGTAGTCGGAAACGTAACCGGCGCCGCCATGAATCTGGACCGCCCGGTCGGCGACGCGGCCGCACATTTCAGACGCGAATAACTTGCAGCAGGAAGCCTCGGTCGAGATGTCCTCCCGATTGTCGCGACGACGGGCAGCATCGATCACCATTGAGCGGGCGGCGTAGATTTCCGCCTTGCTGTCAGCGAGCATGGCCTGGATAAGCTGGAATTCGGCAATCGGCTTGCCAAATTGCCGTCGCTCGATGGCATAGTGCAGGGCGTCGTCGAGCATGCGCTGGGCAGCGCCGACGCAGACGGCGGAGATATGCAAACGCCCCTTGTCGAGCACCTTCATTGCGGTCTTGAAGCCGACCCCCTCCTTACCGCCAATAATGTTTGCGGCCGGGACCCGGCAGTTGTCGAATATCACGTCGCAGGTATGGGCGCCTTTTTGCCCCATCTTATGGTCGCGCTTGCCGAGGGAAAGTCCGGGCGTGCCTTTTTCCACGATGAAGGCGGAAATGCCGCCGGCGCCCTTGATTGCCTGGTTGGTCCTGGCCATGACCGTATAGATGCCGGCCTCGGGAGCGTTGGTGATGAAGCGCTTGGTGCCGTTCAGGACATA
>JBIODP010000079.1:0-9580 GCA_044445195.1 Burkholderiales bacterium
GGATGCGCATGATGCAAGTAACCAGCGGTAATAAGTCCGTCTACTTGAAGACGCGATCTTGCCCCAAAACGCACTCCGCACTCGCGCCAGTGGCTGATCAGGCGATATTATCGCTTTGCCAGTCGCCGGAGCTTATCTTATCCAGCCAGAATGCGCCGATAATCGTTTTGACATCGGTGATCTTCCCTTCCCTCACCCACCTCATGACGTCGGTCATCGGGGCTTTGAATACATCCAGAAACTCGCCGGCATCCAAGCGGCTCTCGCCGGCAGTCAATCCGCGCGCCAGATAAATATCGAGGTGCTCATCGGAATAGGCAATCGCATTATGAATGGTGCAGAGAAAGTTCCAGCCGGTCGCCGTATAGCCGGTTTCCTCCTGCAATTCGCGTTTGGCGCACGCCAAAGGGTCTTCGTTGAAGTCGATCTTGCCAGCTGGAAATTCGATGAAGGCTCGTTGCATCGGGTAGCGGAACTGCCGCTCCAGCAATACCGAGCCATCTTCAAACAGCGGCAAAATCACGACAGCGCCAGGATGCTTGATATATTCGCGTATGGTATGGTTGCCGTCCGGCAAGCACACGGTGTCGCGCTGAATTTTCAGGAACGAGCCGTCGTAAGCAAGTTCGCCGCCGACCCGGGTTTCCTTCAAATGCTGATCCATGGAGGATTAAGAGGTCAGCGTTTTCGAAATGGCGGTTGCGCAAGCCGACATCAGCGGTCCGGGAACGATCCCCAGCGCCAGCGCAGCGATGCCGTTGATGCTCAGCGCCACGCGCATATCGGTATTGACCACGATTTTCGATTTGTCGGCAGGTTCGTCGAAGTACATCACCTTCACCACGCGCAAATAGTAGTAAGCGCCGACCAGCGATAACGCGACGGCGAGAACCGCCAGCCATGTCTGATGCACATCGATCACGGCGCTTAACACCGTCAACTTGGCATAAAAGCCCATCAGCGGCGGTATCCCTGCCAGCGAAAACATCAGCAAGGCCATGACCAGTGCAAACCACGGGCTGCGCTGATTCAATCCTTTCAGGTCCTCGATATTTTCCGCTTCAAAACCGGCACGCGAAAGCAGCATGATCAAGCCGAATGTGCCGAGTGTGCTCAACACGTAGGTAATCGAGTAAAACATGGCAGCGCTATAGGCAGTCACCGCATAATGCGAATCGGTGCCGACGACGCCGGACAGCAATCCAAGCAGCATGAATCCCATTTGCGCAATGGTCGAATAGGCCAGCATGCGTTTCAGGTTGCTCTGGGCGATGGCAGTGATATTGCCGATTGCCATCGATAAGACGGCAAGCACCATAATCATTTGCTGCCACTCGATGGCCAGCGGCAGCAAGCCTTCAACCAGCAAGCGTATGCAGATGGCAAAGGCCGCCAGCTTCGGCGCGCCGCCCAGCAACAGGGTGACGCCGGTAGGCGCGCCCTGGTAGACGTCAGGCACCCACATATGGAATGGAACGACGCCCAGTTTGAATGCCAGGCCGGCGACCAGGAACACGACGCCAAATACCAGGATCATGGGTTTGACCATGCCGGAGTGGGCTGCTTTGTATACTTCACTGAGATCGAGTGAGCCGGTGGCGCCATACAGCATCGACATGCCGTATAACAGGAAACCGGAGGCCAGCGCGCCGAGAATGAAATATTTCATTGCCGCTTCAGTCGACCCTGCATGATGGCGACGCAAGGCAACCAATGCATACAGGCACAAGGACATCAATTCCAGACCCAGATAAATGACCAGGAAATTATTCCCCGAAATCATCACCATTTGCCCGACCAGTGAAAACAGCGCCAGCACATAAAACTCACCGCCCAGTTCGCCGCCCAACATATTGCGGTCGGTCGCGTATTTGCGCGAATAAATCAGCGTCAAGCCCACTGCAAGATAGGAAAACAGCTTCAACAGGGAAGACATCGGGTCGGACACGAACATGTTGTGGAACGTATAGGCGGTGGCGCCGCTGTCGAAGTTATCGAGGCTGAGCCAGGCGCACACAGCCAATGACACGAGCGTTAGCGCATAAGTGATAGTGCGCTTGGCGTCCGCCACGAACATGTCGATCAACAGGATTGCAGAGGCTGCAATCACCAGGAAGATTTCAGGGAGGACTGGATTCAGGTTCATGTTATTCATTTTGTCGGCGCTTTTACCACAATCGGTCAGGGTAATTTGGAGTGCGCAACTTGCGTGAGCAAATCGGCAACAGACGTCTGCATCGCATCGGCAATCGGCGCAGGATACAAGCCAATTGCCAGCACTCCGATAGCCACGACACCCAGCATCAGAAATTCACGTGCATTCAAATCAAGCAGTGCGGCTACATGCTTATTGGCAACCGCCCCGAATATCACGCGCTTGACCAGCCACAGCGAGTAGGCGGCGCCAAAGATCAGCGCGGTGGCAGCCAGCAAGCCGATCCAGAAATTGAATTGAACTGCGCCAAGTATCACCATGAATTCGCCGACAAAGCCGGAGGTTCCTGGCAGGCCGCAATTCGCCAGCGAGAACAGCACGAATAATGCGGCAAATCGGGGCATGCGGTTGATTACGCCACCGTAATCGGCTATCTGGCGCGAATGCATGCGGTCGTACAGCACGCCGATGCACAGGAACATTGCGCCGGCCACAAAACCGTGCGAAATCATTTGCACGATGCCGCCCTGCATTGCCATATCGTTAAATACGAAAATACCGAGCGTGACAAAACCCATGTGCGCGATCGAAGAATACGCCACCAGTTTTTTCATGTCGACCTGCACCAATGCCACCAACCCGATGTAGATAACCGCAATCAACGACAAGGCAATGACGAAGCCGGACAAATAATGGCTGGCGTCGGGAGCGATGGGCAGCGAAAATCGCAAGAAACCGTAACCGCCCAGCTTCAGCATGATCGATGCCAGCACCACGGAACCGCCGGTAGGCGCTTCGACGTGCGCGTCAGGCAACCACGTGTGCACCGGCCACATCGGCACCTTGACCGCGAATGCCACCAGGAATGCCAGGAATATGAGAATTTGCGCCGGCATCGACAATGGCAGGCGGTACCAGTCGTAAATATCGAAACTGCCGCCGGATTGATTGTACAGATACAGAATTGCCACCAGCGTCAACAGCGAGCCGGCCAGCGTGTACAGGAAAAACTTCATGGCCGCATAGACGCGGTTAGGGCCGCCCCAGACGCCGATGATGATAAACATCGGGATCAGCGTCGCTTCGAAGAACACATAAAACAACATGCCGTCGGTGGCGCAGAATACCCCTATCATCAGGCCGGAAAGAATCAGGAAAGCGCCCATGTATTGAGAGACTTTCTTTTCGATCACTTCCCATCCTGCGATGACCACGATCACGGTAATAAACGCCGTCAATGGAATAAACCACAGCGAAAGGCCGTCGATGCCCAACGCGTAGTTGATGTTGAAACGTGCGATCCAGCTCGCCTTTTCAACAAATTGCATGCCGTGGGTCGCGTTGTTGAATTGCCCGATCAACGGGAAAGTAGCAAAAAAACTGACCAGCGCGCCTATCAGCGACACGGCACGCGCCACAGAAGGATTGTCGTCGCGCCCGATTGCCAGGACAAGCATGCCGAACACGACGGGTAACCAGATCGCGAGACTCAGAAGGGGGAAAGTTGGTTGCATCATGATTGTTGTTTGTTTTATTCTGCCAACTTATTTGGCAAACATCGGGATAAGCATAAAATAACTCAAGAAGCCCAGCACGCCCAGAATCATCACGAAAGCATAATGGTAGATGTAGCCGGATTGCCAGCGGCGGGTTACTGTTGCAAACCAGCCGACCAGCTTGGCGCTGCCATTGATCAAGCCGTCAATTAACGCTTTGTCGCCGAAGTTCCACAGATCGCGGCCTATCAGGAGCGCGCCGCCGGCAAACACGATGTCATTGAACTTGTCCATGTAATACTTGTTGTCGAGCAGCGTGTAGATTCCGTGGAACTTGCTGTAGAACCACGCCGGCACCTTCGGATTGACCATATAACAGTAATAAGCGGAAACCACGCCTGCCAGCGCCAAGGCAAACGGTAATGAGGCGAATGCCTCTAAGCCCATTTTCAGCGCGCCGGGGAAGTCGCGGGTCAGTTCTTCCATCGCCTTGTGCGTTTCGCCCACTGCGATCACACCCTTGAAGAATTCGCCGTGCAGCATCGGTCCGACGGTAAAGTAACCAATCAAGATCGATGGAATAGCCAGCAAAATCAACGGCCAGGTGACGACGCCGGGCGCTTCACGCGGCTTTTCGCCGGGCGCCAAACCGTGGTGGTGATGCGCGTCCTCATCCTCGCTTTCACTGTCGTCGGCATGATGCTCATCATCCGCAGTCAGTGCATGTATGGTGCCATGAGAATCGGCAGGCGCCTTGGCGTGCGCCTTTGCGTGCACCTTGGCATGGGCGTCGTGATGGGCATGCGCTTTGCCAAAGCGCTCTTCGCCGTGGAATACCAGGAAATATAAGCGGAATGAATAAAACGCCGTCACAAATACGCCGGCCAGCACCGCAAACGCGGCAAATCCGGAACCGTAAAGATGTGAACTGCGCACAGCCTCAATGATGCTGTCTTTCGAATAAAAACCGGAGAAGAACGGTGTGCCGATCAGCGCCAGCGAACCGATCAGCGAGGTAATCCAGGTAATCGGCAAATACTTGCGCAAACCGCCCATGTTGCGAATGTCCTGGTCATGATGCATGCTGATGATGACGGCGCCGGCAGCCAGGAACAGCAATGCCTTGAAGAACGCATGCGTCATCAGGTGGAATACCGCGACCGAGTATGCGGAGGCCCCTAATGCCACCGTCATGTAACCCAATTGCGATAGGGTCGAATAGGCGATCACGCGTTTGATGTCGTTCTGGATGACGCCCAGAAAGCCCATGAACAAGGCAGTGATCGCTCCAATAATCATCACGAAGGACAACGCCGTATCGGACAACTCGAACAGCGGCGACATGCGCGTCACCATGAATATCCCGGCGGTTACCATGGTCGCCGCATGAATCAGCGCGGAAATCGGCGTCGGGCCTTCCATCGAATCGGGCAACCAGACATGCAGCGGGAACTGCGCCGATTTAGCCATCGCGCCGATGAACAGGCAGATGCAGGCAACCGTAATCAGCGACCAATCGGTGCCCGGCAAAATGAATTGCGTCAATGCATCGCGTTTCTCGAACAATTCTGTGTAATTCATCGTGCCGCCGAACTTCAACAGCAAAGCGATGCCAAGGACAAAGCCGAAATCGCCGACCCGATTCACGATGAAAGCCTTCATGTTGGCGAAAATCGCCGTCGGACGGGTATACCAAAAGCCGATCAGCAGATACGAAACCAGGCCCACCCCTTCCCATCCAAAAAATAGCTGCAGGAAGTTGTTGCTCATGACCAGCAGCAGCATCGAGAAAGTAAACAGCGAGATATAACCGAAAAAGCGGTTATAACCGGGGTCTTCCTTCATGTAGCCGATCGTGTAGATATGCACCATCAGCGACACGAACGTCACCACGCACATCATCATCGCGGTAAGGCTGTCGACCATGAAGCCTACCTCCAGCTTCAATCCCGCTACGGTCATCCAGGTGTATAGCGTGCCGTTATAACCGGCGCCGCCGATCACCGACAGCAGCGTCATGACGGAAATGACAAAAGCAATGGTCACCCCCAATATCGCTGCGGTGTGCGATGCGGTGCGGCCGATCTTGTTGCCGAAAAAATGTGTGCCGAAGAGCCCCGCGATTGCGGCGCCCGCCAGCGGCGCCAACGGCACCGCCAAAAGGAGATTAGGGTTAAGTTGCCCTGTCATTGTGAACCTTGTCGTATGTTGGAAGACATGGCGCGAAATAATTTCTCAATCTGTGCCATGTCCTTAGCCTTTAAGACTGTCGAGATCTTCCACATTGATGGTTTCCAGATTACGGAACAAAACCACCAGGATGGCGAGACCGATCGCAGATTCTGCCGCAGCTACAGTCAGGATGAAGAAAACAAAAATTTGCCCAGCCGCATCGCCAAGATAATAGGAAAAGGCGATGAAATTCATATTGACCGCCAATAACATCAGCTCAATCGCCATCAGCAATATGATGATGTTTTTACGGTTCAGAAAAATGCCGACAATCGAAATCGCGAATAGGATCGCGCCGAGAATCAGGTAATGCGAAAGTGACAAAGCCACGCGGAGCTCCCTTTATTTTTTTTCCGCTGCGGGTGCAGCTGGTGCAACGGATGACAGGTCGGCATTTGCACGCGCCGATTCCGATTTCATTTTCACGATGCGCAAGCGATCGGCGGATTTAACCTTGACCGCATCGCTCGGTGCAAAATACTTGCTGTCCTTGCGCTTGCGCAGGGTCAGTGCGACAGCAGCAATAATCGCAACCAGCAAGATCACGGCGGCAATTTCAAACGGATACACATATTGCGTATAAATCACCTTGCCCAACTCTTTGGTATTGCCGATGTTGGAAGAAACAGCAGGAACCTGTGCATCGATCGCCCAGAAACCGCGCATCAATACTGCGGACATTTCAAACACGATCAACAAGCCGACCGGAATCGCTACCCACAAGCTTTTCCAAAAGCCCTCTCGCATTTTTTCGATATTAATATCGAGCATCATCACCACAAACAGGAACAGCACCATCACCGCGCCGACGTAGACCAGCACCAGGACGATGGCAAGAAATTCGGCTTTCAGCAACAGCCAGATTGACGCTGCCGAAAAGAAAGTCAGCACCAGATACAGCGCCGAGTGCACCGGATTGCGGTCGGTGACAACGCGCAACGCGGCAATGATCAGGATTGCCGAAAACGCGTAAAACAATGCAGTTTTAAATTCCATAATGGGCCAAAAAGTTGCCTAAATTCAGTTCAAGTCAAATCAACGATATGCGGCATCCGCTTCGCGAGCAGCGGCAATCTCTTTTTCGTAACGGTCGCCGACTGCCAACAACATTTCCTTCGTGTAGTACAGATCGCCGCGCTTTTCTCCGTGGTATTCCAGGATATGGGTTTCCACAATCGAATCGACCGGGCAGGATTCTTCGCAGAAGCCGCAGAAAATGCACTTGGTCAGATCAATATCATAACGGGTAGTGCGACGGCTGCCGTCGTCTCGTTGCGTCGATTCGATCGTGATAGCCATTGCCGGACACACCGCTTCGCACAATTTGCAGGCGATGCAGCGTTCTTCGCCGTTTGGGTAACGGCGCAATGCGTGCAAACCGCGAAAACGCGTCGACATCGGTGTTTTTTCTTCCGGGTACTGCACGGTAATCTTGCGTACAAACACGTACCGACCAGTCAGCGCCAATCCCTTGAATAACTCCCGGAGCAGCAAGCTTCCGAAAAAATCCTTGATGGCTTCCATTGTCCTCAGCCTCTCATTTACTTTTAACTTACGTCCAAACTAACTTCCAAACTTACTTCCAAATATTCCACGGTGTCTGCATCCAGACCGCGACGATCAGCAGATAGCCCAGCATCAGCGGTATGAATACCTTCCAGCCGAGACGCATGATTTGATCGTAGCGATACCGCGGGAACGATGCACGCACCCAGATAAACAGGGTGACCACTGCAAAAGTCTTGAGGCCCAGCCAGATCCATCCGGGAATCCAGTCCAGGAATGTGACCGGCGATGCCCAGCCGCCCAAAAACAGCAGCGATGCAACCAGCGAAACCAGGATCATGTTCGCGTACTCGGCCATGTAGAACATGGCGAACGACATGCCCGAATATTCAATCATGTGGCCGGCCACGATCTCGGACTCGCCCTCTACGGCATCGAATGGGTGACGATTGGTTTCGGCAATACCCGAGATGACATACACGGCAAATACCGGCAACAGCGGCAGCCAATTCCACGAAAACAGTGCAAATCCATGATCGGCGGCAAATCCTTTAGACTGCGCCACGACAATATCGGTCAGGTTCAGGCTGCCCGACACCATCAACACGATCACCAGCGCAAAGCCCATCGCGATTTCATACGAAATCATTTGCGCCGACGCCCGCATCGCGCCGAGGAATGCATACTTGGAGTTGGAGGCCCAACCGGCCACAATTATTCCGTATACTTCAAGCGAAGTAATTGCCATCAGGAACAGCAAGCCGGCATTCACATTAGCCAGTGCCACATCGGGGCCGAACGGAATCACCGACCAGGCAACCAGCGCCGGCGTAATGGTCATGACAGGCGCCAGCACAAACAAGGCTTTGTTGGCCTTGTCCGGCACCGCAATTTCCTTGAACAGCAGCTTAAAAGCATCGGCCCACGGCTGCAACAATCCGTAAGGACCGACGCGGTTTGGGCCAATGCGAAGTTGCGTCGCGCTAATGTACCAGCGTTCCCACAGCGTTAAATAAGCGACTGCCACCAGTAACGGCACCACCACTATCACGACTTTTATCAAATCCCAGAGGGCCAGCCACCATACGCCGAACCAGGCTTGCCCGTACGAATGTATGTTCAAGAGCAGTTGATCCATCATGCTTGCTCCACAGTGATTGCGCCGAACATCGCACCCAGGCCGGCGGTAGACGCATGCGCTGCCGCAACCCGTACCACGTTGTCAGGCAAAGTACGATCCAGTGCTGCAGTCAACAACGCGCTGCCGCTCCCTTGCTTGACCCGAACTTGCGCACCCTCCGCCAATCCAAGTTTTTGCGCCAACGCGGTTGATATCCACGCTTTCGGCGCATGGGCGTCGACTGTGCGTTGCAGCGAGGTTGCGCGTCGCACGATGCCGTCTGTAAAATAAATCGGCACATCGGCAATACGTTCAAGTTCTGTCGGCGCGCCCGCCACAGATGCTTGCAGCGCAAAATCGACCCGATTATTCAATCGACTGCTCAGATCGGCGGCATCCGGTTTGTCGGCGCCGATGATCTCGTTGCGGATCGCTTCCGAAGTCTCGTATTCAAAACCGTTCAAATCAAGCAGATTGCCCAACACGCGCAATACCTTCCATGCCGGACGGGAATCGCCGAACGGCTTGACGGTGCCATTGAAACTTTGCGGACGGCCTTCGCAGTTGACGAAAGTGCCGGAGGTTTCGGTGAATGGAGCAATCGGCAACAGCACGTCGGCAAAGTCGGCGCCGTGTTTATAAGGCGATAGCACCACAACCATGTCAGCCTGATCCAGCGCAGCACGGGCAACTTGCGGATTGGCGCTGTCGAGCTCCGGTTCGACGTTCAGCAACAGATACGCTTTGCGCGCTTCTGCAAACATTTGTTGCGCGTTGGCGCCCGCGCCGTTACCAGCGCTGTTACCCGGTACTGCATTGGACAAATAGCCGCCGACCGTATTAGCGGCTTCGGTCAGATAACCCAGTTTGGCATCGGTATGTTGCGCAATCCATTGCGCAGCCGCATGCAATTGCGCCGCCTGCGGATGCTGGGCAGCAGCATTGCCAAGCAACACCGCCTTGTTCTCGCCGGATAGCAAGTTGTCTGCTGTTAGCTTAGCCTGCGCAGAAATCTGCACACTTTCAAATCCGCTTGGCGCAGCGATGCCTTTTGCTGCGGCAACGGCGGCA
>JBIODP010000080.1:0-9529 GCA_044445195.1 Burkholderiales bacterium
CCATGATCGCTTTTGCCGGCGCCATGCGCCTGCAACGCAATCCGCATGCGGCCAAGCGCGATTACGCATTCAATGTGCGGCCGCGCTGGCCGCTCGAAGAGCTGGGTACGGCATAATAGTGGTAAAGCATGCTTGCCTGGAGGGCTAAGGCATGCTGCCGATTACTCCTTTTTAGCGCCGATGCGGCTTTCCTTGCCTGCCAGCAGGTTGCCGATATTTTTTCGGTGGCGGATCACCAGCAGAGCGCTCATCGCCACGATGGCAACTAGCTGCGCCACGAGACCGGGGTCATCGACGTCAAACATCAAGCTAAAGTAAAGCGGCGCCAATAGAGCGGCAAGCAACGCGGCCAGCGACGAATAACGAAATGCAAAAGCCACCGCCAGCCAGGTAACCATCGCCGCGACGCCGAGCCACGGATTCAACCCCAGCAGCACGCCAAAAAATGTGGCGACGCCTTTGCCGCCGGCGAACCCATAATAAACCGGCCACAAATGCCCTAGAAATACGGCAATCGCTACCAAGGCGACGCCATTATCTCCGACCCCGTATTGCGGGCCGAGGCGTAGCGTCAGCCACACCGCCAGCCAACCTTTCAAGGCATCGCCGAGCAGTGTCAAGACGGCAGCCGCCTTGTTTCCACTACGCAATACATTGGTGGCGCCGGGATTCTTTGAGCCGTAAGAACGCGGGTCGGCCAAGCCGAATAATTTGCTGAATACCACCGCAAACGAAACCGACCCCATCAAATAGGCCGCAATGCCAAAAAAAAGTGTCCCCATCCTGTTTTCTTCCTTAATCAATCCTGTCTGCACGCGCCGCATGCGATGCATGGCGCATAACCTATAACCGTATGATACCTATTGAGATTCGAAATGTGGTCAAAACCGACATTTTTCAACTTTTTTGTGCAATGCATCAAAATAACTTGACATCAGCAAAAAAGTCTTTAAAATTGCTATTGTTGCACCGCACCATTTGTGGTTTCATGAGTTCCGGTTCCATGAGTTTATGCGATTACTACTATTTACTTGCTATGCCCCCTACCCTGAAGGAGAATGTTATGTTTACTACCCCTGAACAATTTTCGAGCGCTGCCAAGACCAATGTTGAATCGCAAATCGCCGCTCTCAGCACATTGGCCAACCACGCGTATGAAAGCTTCACCAAAATTGTCGACCTGAATCTGACCGCTGCGAAAGCCGCCTTTGAAGAGTCTTCGGCAACTGCCAAGAAATTGCTGGCAGCCAAAGACCCACAGGAATTTTTCACCCTGACTGCAGCGCAATCGCAACCCAGCGCTGAAAAAGCGATTGCCTACGGCCGCACGCTCGCCAGCATTGCTTCCAGCACCCAAGCCGAATTCACCAAGGCTGCCGAAGCGCAACTCGCCGAGACCAGCCGCAAGGTTATCGCGCTGGTTGAAGATGTCAGCAAAAATGCGCCGTCCGGTTCGGAGCATGCCATTGCCTTTGTGAAATCGGCAATCGGCAATGTCCACGCAGGATACGAGCAACTGGGCAAGACTGCCAAGCAAGCTGCCGAAGTACTGGAAGCCAACGTGTCGAATGCAGTCGATCAATTTTCGCAAACTGCCACCAAGGCTGCAGGTCGTTCGAAGAAGTAATTTTTAGCCGATCCAGATTCTTATAAGATCGTATAAAAAAGGGCCGCCATGCGGCCCTTAATTTTTCTTCCTGACGAGTTGCGCTTCAAACGCCAGATCCAGTCTGCTGACGCGCTTCGGTATCTGCGGGCCGGACCCATCGACAAATTTTACAAATGCCTCCATCGGCAACGCATCGCTTTGCGGCGTCGGCGCACCTACGCCTGAACCCAGCACCAGATAGAACATGCCGTCTGCGGTTCGCACCATCGAATACAAATTGTTGCCGCTGCGCGTCTTCAAGCGTTCGACAGCCGCTGTAGCTCTGGTCGATCTCATTTTGCGTTCCTTTCCGGGTCGATTTCCAAGCTTCTCTCGCTTTCAAAGCGATGCTGCTTTCCCGTCAATGGGTCATTAAATGAAATGGCCCGCGCCAGCAATTGCAATGGATGCGATACGTCGTCGCCTTTGCATGGATGCAGTTCGGGATAAAAGCCGTCATTCAGTATAGGCATCCCCAGCGCCGCCATATGCACCCGCAGTTGATGCTGCTTGCCGCTGACCGGCCGCAACCGATAGCGCCCGATCCCATTCCGCTGTTCCAGCAAGTCGATCCAAGTCTCGGAGTTCGGCTCGCCGGGCACTTCCTGCATGCGGAAAAATGGCGTCCCCTTGATCATGCGGCTGCGATAGGTAAAGGGGAACTGCCGCATTTGCAACGGTGCCAGCGCTTCATACTCTTTATCCATCGCATGCTCCCGAAACAATGCCTGATAAGCACCCCGGCTGGCTGGATTGTGCGACAACAGCACCACGCCTGCGGTTTCACGGTCAAGCCGATGCAGCGGCGCCAAATGCTCGAGCGACAGTTTTTTTTTCAGTCTGACCAGCAGCGTTTCATGCAAAAACCGCCCGCCCGGGATAACCGGCAAGAAGTGCGGTTTGTCCGCCACCACTATATGATCGTCCCGATAGAGAATATGCTCCGCAAACGGAATCGGCGTCTCTCCCTCTGTCTCGCGGTAATAATACATGCACATGCCGCGCTTGAACGGGCTGTCCGGGCTCAGACGGGCGCCGTCGGCATCCACCACCTCGCCCCTGGCCATGCGCGCGGCCCATGTTTCGGCCCCGACATCGACGAACCACTCCGCCAAAAACGTCCGCAGGTCTTTCCATGGGCCATCCGGAAGCCACACATAGCTGGGGCCGACCCCATCGCGAATAGGTAACGGCGTTGCTTTCACGCCAGCCGAGCCAATTGCGCCTGATCCAGGTAACACCACTCGCCCTCCTCCAAATCCAGCTCGTCCAGCGTCAACGAACCGATTGCGCTCCGGCGCAAGGCCGTGCAATGGTTGCCGGCCGCAGCCAGCATGCGCTTTACCTGATGATATTTGCCTTGTTCCAGCACGATTTCAAGCTGGTGCAGATCGATACTGCAGCAGGTCAGCGCCGCCAGCGGCGCCGGTTCATCATGCAGTTTCACCCCCGCCAGCAATTGTTCGATCAACGCCGGCGTCACCGGTTCATGCGTGGTGGCGACATACAGTTTAGGGACATGGCGCTTCGGCGACGATTGCGCGTGGATGAAAGCGCCATCGTCGGACATCAACAGCATGCCGGTCGTATCATGATCCAGACGCCCCACCGGCTGTACTTCGCGCCAGGTAAATTGTTCCGGCAACAAGGTCAGCACGCCGGGATAATGGCTCGGCTTGCGCGAACACTCAAAATTGGCAGGCTTGTTCAACGCGATATAAACGTGCTCGCGATAGATCCAGATTTCATCGAACAGGGTAAATTCAAGGCCGGCAGTGTCGATGCCCGTGCGATAGTCGGTAACAACGTTGCCGGCTATCGACACTTCGCCTTCCTCGATCAACTGGCGGCACCATTTGCGGGTACCAAAACCTTGCGATTGCAGGATGCGGTCCAGGGTCAACTTGCTCATAACGACATTTTACGCGTTTTGCTCACTTTACAATGCTATAGCAAGGTATGTATTTTGTCCCAGGCAACCGCATCCGGTGTTGTTCCGCAAACGAAGTCAGCAGCGCATCCATCTTCCGCATGATGCCGGCATCGCCGCAAATTTCAAAAGGGCCGCGCTGCTCGATCGCCCTTATTCCCTGCTCCTTGACATTGCCTGCGACCACGCCCGAAAATGCGCGGCGCAGATTGGCAGCCAGCAAATGCCTCTCCTGATCTGCATGCAAGTTCAGCGCACGCATGTTTTCATGGCTCGGGATGAAGGGCCGTTGAAATTCTGCGTCGATCTTCAAATGCCAGTTGAAGTAATAGGCATCGGCGCGCTCTTTGCGGAACTCGCGCACTTTTTTGATGCCTGCCAGCATTTCCTGGGCGACGCGTGCCGGGTCGCCGATGATGATCTTATAATGTTTTTGCGCTTCAACGCCCAAGGTGGCGACAATGAATTGATCGATCTGCGTGAAATATTCCTGCGCGCTTTCAGGGCCGGTAAATATCAGAGGGAAAGGCAACCCGGCATTTTCCGGATGCAGCAAAATACCCAAAATATACAGAATCTCTTCCGCAGTCCCCGCCCCGCCGGGGAATACCACGATGCCGTGCCCGACGCGGACGAAGGCTTCCAGCCGTTTTTCGATATCCGGCAAAATCACCAACTCGTTGACAATGGGGTTAGGCGCTTCGGCAGCGATGATCCCGGGTTCCGTCAGGCCCAGGTACCGGCCGCCGGTTATCCGCTGTTTGGCATGGCCAAGCGCGCCCCCTTTCATCGGCCCCTTCATCGCACCGGGTCCGCAACCGGTGCAGATATCCATGCCGCGCAATCCGGTCTCGTACCCCACGCGTTTTGAGTAATCGTATTCGACCCGCGTAATCGAATGCCCGCCCCAGCACACCACCAGATTCGGATTATTCAATGGTTTGAGCGCATTGGCATTGCGCAGGATATGGAATACCGCATCGGTTATGCCCTCCGATGAGGTCAAATCGAACTGCGGATTGTTGTTGATTTCTTCATTGACGAATATGACATCGCGCAACACCGCAAACAAATGTTCATGGATGCCCTTGATCATCTTGTTGTCGACGAAGGCGCTGGCCGGTGCGCCCTTGATATTCAGCTTGATGCCGCGTTCCCGTTGGATAATGGCGATATCGAAAGAAGGGTACCGTGCCAGCAACTCCTTGCCGTCATCCAGGTCATTGCCGCAGTTAAGCACTGCCAGCGAACAATTGCGAAACAGGTTGTACAAGCCGCCCTGGCTATTGTCCAACAACTTGTTGACCTCTGCCTTCGACAAGACTTCGAGATGCCCTTCAGGTGAAATTTGAGTATCGATTACCGGGTATTTCATACATTTCCATTTTTAAATTCAAACTGCTGCTTATTTCGGGGCCAAGATACAGACAACAGATTATCATGCCGGCTCCCTGCCGCGCCCGCTCCAGGCGAATCTTACCCGGAAACCCATCATCCGCGCGGGTGATGCAATGCATGCAGCTTCTTCAAACGCTCCCGCGCCACATGGGTATAAATTTGCGTGGTCGAGATATCCGCATGCCCCAGCAACAATTGCACCACCCGCAGGTCGGCTCCATGATTGAGCAAGTGGGTCGCAAAAGCGTGGCGCAGCGTATGCGGCGAAAGCGGCGCATTGATATCGGCCAGCGTCGCATATTTTTTGATCAGGGTCCAAAACATTTGTCGGGTCATGGCCCCGCCGCGAGCGGTGACAAACAAGGCATCGGCGATCTGTCCATTCAGAATAGTCCCGCGCGCATCGCGCAAATAACGCTCCATCCAGGCGCGCGCCTCTTCGCCAAACGGTACCAGGCGGGTCTTGCTGCCCTTGCCGGTAATGCGCAGTACGCCTTCATTCATGCCAACTTCCAACGATTTCAACAATACCAGCTCGGACACCCGCAAACCGCTGGCATACATCAGTTCCAGCATGGTACGGTCGCGCAAACCCAACGGGGTGCCAGTATCCGGCGCAGCCAGCAATGATTCGACTTGCGCTTCCGAAAGGCTCATCGGGAAACGCGGCGGCTGTTTCGCAGACTTCATGCGCAGGCAAGGATCGGCGCTTATTTTGTTTTGCCGCAGCGCCAGCTGATAAAACCGTTTCAGGACTGCCAGCCGCCGGTTGGAGGAAGTCGCTTTGGTGCTGCTGTGCCTGAGCGCAAAGTACGTAACCAGGTCCTCGGCCTGTGCATCATACAAATGCTTGGCGCGCTCGGCATGCAACCAGATGGCAAACAGGTTCATGTCGCGCCGGTAGGCGTCCAGCGAATTCTTGGCCAAGCCGTCTTCCAGCCACAAGGTATCGCAAAATTCGTCGATCATCGCCTGGCTGTCGGTAGGCGGACTCTGCTTGACAGGCGCGGCAAAACTCATGACAAGACTCATAACCCCCTCTATAGATTCACACCCTCATGCTTGAGCAGCCAGCGCTTTACCCCCAGATGGAAGCCGGCTTCGTCGTCGTCGTGCGAAAAGCCGCCCAGCCCCCCCGCTGCGACTACGCGATGGCACGGAATAATCAGCGGAAACCAATTTGCGCCGCAAGCCTGGCCAACCGCGCGCGGCGCCGATCGAATCATCTTGGCTGTCTCGCCATAGGTCAGCACATCGCCACGTGGAATAGCGGCGATGACATTCCATACTTTATGCTGAAACGGCGTCCCCACCGGCATCAAAGGCAGATCGAAGCGAAAATCCGGCTCAGCCAGATAAGCTTCGATTTGGCGAACTGCGCGTTCAGCCAATTGATCGGTCGGTTCCTTAATAGAAAAACTTGATGGCAGATAAACCAGTTCACGCACCGAGCCGGCTTCAGTGCGTATGCCGATTGCGCCAAACGGAGCCGCGATGATCGCTGAAAACAAAGCGCTTTGGTTCGAATATTGTCTCATGCCGCAACTATAAAACAAAAAACCGGATCTTGCGATGCCTATCAAACAGGCGCAAAAAGGAATCAGTCGCGTTAAGATAGCAGACGAATTATCGAGGAAACCTCACAAAGTGTTGTTATCAGCGGCGGAGTTCTGCGGCTTAGACATGAAAACGGTAGGCATCCGCATCTCGCACGATATGGCCCGCTGTTGGTGGCGCGAAATGGGTTCCGATGACGAGAACCGGTGCGTTCGCCAAGTCAGCGAACATGCGTCGTCTGGTGTCGGCCGACTGCAGCTTGTCGGTGTCCGAGATAGAAGCCCACTCTGGATGAGCTATTTGACACGGATGGTGAAGGAAATCTCCCGTAATGAGACCTTGTTCTCCATTCGATACGATATGCACGCTGACGTGCCCTGGGGTATGCCCGAACGTGGGGATCAAGGATATCTCGTCGCAAATGCGGTGATTCGTTTCAACTAGATCCGCGAGCCCGGCATCAAGTATCGGTTTGATGGAATCGGAGAACACTATCTTTTCGCCCGCCACCATTATTTGATGGGCGCCATCTTGGCTAGTTGCGTCTGCGCCACCTGCCACCTCGCGCTGCCAGAATTCGAACTCCGTGCGACCAAAAAGGTAGCGCGCCTTGGGGAATGTTGGAATCCAGCTTTCTTCCACCAACCTGGTATTCCAGCCAACGTGATCGAGATGCAGGTGGGTACACAGCACCGTATCGATCGTTTCAGGGGGAAACCCCGCAGCAGCAAGATCGTCGAGAAAAGAGGTTTGCAGTTTCGACCATAGCGGCAGCACGAGGTCGCGGTTCTTGTCATTGCCGATACAGGTATCGACAATGATGCGCCTCGTTGGCGTTTGAATGACGAATGCCTGCACGCAGCCCAGCATTTCCCCGTTGCCATCGACAAACTGCGGGAACAGCCACTCGATCTTCTTCAGCGCTTCCGCCGTCGCATCGGGAAGCACCATGCCGAGAATGCCTTTCAGGTCGGATTCGACGATCGACGTTACGGTAACATCACCAATTTTCCATGTGCTCATGACAATCTCCTATTTGTTTGTTTAATTGTTTAACTGTTTAATTGGTTATGGGTTGTAAAATATTTAGGACTGCCTTAGAGGGCTGCGGCACCAGCAACGCTGCCAACGCAGGAATCATTACAATCGCGCCAACCATGTTCCATAAGAACATGAAGGTCAACAGCAACCCCATGTCGGCCTGGAACTTGATGTCCGACCACACCCAAGTCAAGACGCCAAGCGACAACGTGACACCGGTCAGTGCTACCGCTGAGCCAGTACTTTTCAAGGTCTCAAAATAGGCCTCTTTTAACGTCAGGCCCAAATCCAGCGAATGCTGCAGACGATTGTAAATATAGATGCCGTAGTCGACCCCGATACCAATGCCTAGCGCGATCACCGGTAAAGTCGCCACCTTGACGCCAAGCCCCAATCTGGCCATGATGGCTTCGCACAACACCGAGGTGATGTACAGCGGCAGCATGATGCAAAGCGTGATGCGCCATGAACGGAATTCCCATAACACCAGAATCGCCACAATCGCATAGACCAGAATCAGCATGAGCGTTTGGGCCTTTTTAATCACGATATTGGTGGCCGCCTCGATGCCGGAATTGCCGGCGGCCAGCATGAATTTCGCGCCGGCACTATTGTTCGCGGCTGCGAAATGCTCGGTAGCCTCGACCACACGCGTCAAGGTGTCGGCCTTATGATCTGTCAGGAAAATCAAAACCGGCAGCATCGAGCAATCGTTGCTGTACAGTTCGGACGGCAACACCCGATGCGCTGAGTTCGTAACGTAGCGATTGCGGGATAATGCTTGCCATCGCAAGTCTCCGCCGTTGGTGCTCGCAATTACTTTCTTCATCGCAGTAAATAGCGAGACTGTCGATTCCACGCCGGTCACATTTTCCATTTCCCATTGGAAGCGATCCACCACTTCTGCCACCGGATAGGCGCCACATTCGTTCGGCGCAGTTTTAACCATCACCACGAACACGTCCGGACTGGTCGAGTAATGGGCGCTGATATAGGCGTTGTCGAGGTTGTAGCGCGAATCCGGCCTCAGTTCGGGCGCGCCTGGATCAAGATCGCCGATCTTCAGGTCCCGGCTCATGGACCAAGCCGCGCCGAACACTACTAATGCCAGCGCGACGGCGATTCGGGCATAACGCGGCTCGGCAAAGCACGATAAGAAGCGCGCAATCCTGTACTGTCCTGCTTGCTTCTGCGCCTGATGGCGCAGACAGGCATCGGAAACGCCGACGTATGACATCAGGACCGGAAGCAAGAACATTTTGGTCAGGATAATGACTGCCACGCCGATACTGGCGCTGATTGCCAATTCCTGAATCACGCCGATCTTGATCACCAGCAGTGTCGAGAAGCCGACGGCATCGCATAGCAGCGCCACCGAGCCGGGAATGAATAATTGGCGAAAGGTGAGCTTGGCAGTGTCGATGTTCGAACTGCCGGAAAGACGCGCAGCAGCCATGGTGTTTATATTCTGAACCGCGTGGCTGACGCCAATCGCGAAAGTCAGGAACGGCACCAAAATCGAATAGGGATCCAGGCCGAATCCGATCAGACGCACGATGCCCAATTGCCAGATCACGGCCAGGCTGCAGCACAGGATCGTCACCGTCGTGCTACGCCAGCAGCGCGAGTATATTAAAAGCAGAACAATCGTCAATAGGAAAGTGATGGCGAAGAATAGACCGATCGCTTTGGCGCCATGGATCAAGTCGCCGACCACTTTCGCGAAGCCGGTAATATGAATTTTGATATTTTTTGTCTCATATTTTTCTCGCACCAACTTTTCCAGACGCTCGGAGAACTGACCATAGTCGAGCTTCGAGCCGGTATCCGGATCGGTCTCCAATAACGGCGCCAATACGATAGAAGAACGGCCATCCGCCGCCACCAGGCTGCCAATTCGACCGGAGCGCACCACATTTGTCCGTACCTCATCGATCTTGTCCGGTGTGCCGTCA